>DATEKS010000146.1:0-9692 GCA_035277325.1 Rhodanobacter sp. | reverse complement strand
CGCATTGCAGGGTGACACCACCAGCCTGCAAGGCAACATCACCGACAATGCCTCGTTGATCTTCAACCAAGGCGCGGATGGCACGTTCAGCGGCATCGTTTCCGGCACTGGCTCGCTCACCAAACTCGGTGCCGGCACGCTGACGCTCGGTGGCGTCAACAACTACAGCGGTGGCACCACGATCAGCGCCGGCGCACTGCAGGGTGACACCACCAGCCTGCAGGGCAACATCGCCGACAACGCGTCGCTGATCTTCAACCAGGGCAGCGATGGCGTCTTCGACGGCTCGCTGTCGGGCAGCGGTGCGCTGCTCAAATCCGGCAGCGGGAATCTCATCTTCAACGGCGTCAATCCGTTCTCGGGTGCCGCCACTGTCTCGGCAGGCACGCTGATTGTCGGCGACAACAGCCACCCGAATGCCACGCTCGCCGGCACGGTGACGGTGAACAGCGGCGCCACCATGGGCGGCATCGGCACCATCGGTGCACTCGATCTTTCCGGCACGGTCGTGCCCGGCAATACGACGGGCACGCTTTCGGTGACGGGCAACGCGGTGTTCCGCAACGGTTCCAGCTACCAGGTGGGCGCGACACCCGCTGGCCAGGGCAGCCTCATCGCCATCGGCGGCAATGCGTCCATTCTCGGCGGCAGCGTGCTGGTACTGGCGCAGCCCGGCAGCTACGCGCCGCGCACCAACTACACCATCCTCACTGCTGCGCAAGGCGTTACTGGCCAGTTCGGCGCGGTAAGCACCAACCTGACTTTCCTCACGCCCGTGCTCAGCTATACCGCCAACGCGGTGGACCTCTCGCTGCAACGCAACGACACAAGCTTCGAGAGCGTCGCGCAAACCCCGAACCAGAAGAACACAGCCGGTGCGCTCGATCATCTCGACCCAAGTTCGCCCGTATACGACGCCCTGCTCGATCTCGACGCGCCTACCGCACGCCACGCCTTCGACCAGTTGAGCGGCGAGATCCACGCCTCCACCCGCACCGCGATCGCCGACAACGACGACTATGTGCGCAACGCGATCAACGCGCACCTCGCCGGCCAGAGCAACAACGCCAACGGTCTGAATGTCACCGACGATCACGGCGTCGCCGCCTGGGCGACCGTGTGGGGCCACTGGGGCAACCATGACGGCGACGGCAATGCCTCCAACCTTTCTGTCGACGGCAGCGGCTTCCTGGTCGGCGCCGATCTGCCGGTGGGCATGGCCCGACTGGGTGCCGCGATGAGCACGGGCCAGGGCACGGCACGTGTCACCGCACTGGGTTCGTCCTCGCACATCGTCGACCAGCACCTGGGCGTCTACGGCAGTCTGCAGACCGGCACGCTGCAGTGGCAGGGTGGCGCGATCTACGGCTGGCAGAAGGTGGACACAAACCGCTTCATCGACTTCGGCACATTCCATGGCACCGCCGTCAGCAGCTACCATGCGCACACCGCGCAGGCCTATGTCGATGCCAGCCTGCCGTTCGTGCACGGCGGTACCACGCTGGCGCCGTTCGCGAACCTGGCGGTGGGGCGGCTGAGCACCCCGGCGGTCCAGGAGAGCGGCACGCCGGCGGCGCTGGCCGTGGCGTCGCAGGACAGCACCCTCGGCTATGGCACGCTGGGACTGCGTGCCACGTTCGACCTCGGAGCGCCGAGCCATGGCTTGCATGCCCACGCCAGCCTCGGCTGGCAGCATGCCTGGGGCGACACCCTGTCCGTCGACACGATGCGTTTCGAGAGTAGCAGCGACAGCTTCGCCGTCGCCGGCCTGCCGGTGCTGCGCAATGCGGGCGTGGTCAACACCGGCATCAGCTTCACCATCGCGCCCGGCGTTTCGGTGGACGCCAGCTACCAGGGGCAGTTCGGACAGCATGCCAAGGACCAGGCCGCGCGCATCAGCCTCGACTGGACGTTCTGAAGCGTTGGAAGCGGCCAAGGATGGCCGCTTCCGCCTCGAAGCAACACCGATGATCCCGGCCTAGCCTCAGCGCCCGGCCAGCAGCGCTTCGATCGCCTCGGCTTCCTTCGGCACGGCGGCGCTGAGCACCTCGTTGCCGTCGTGGGTCACCGCCACGTCGTCCTCGACGCGGATGCCGATGCCGCGCCAGCGTTCGTCCACGCCTTGCTCGTCGGGTGGCACGTAGATGCCGGGCTCCACCGTCACCACCATGCCGGGCTCCAGCACGCGCGAAACACCGTCGATGCGGTAGTCGCCCACGTCGTGCACGTCCAGGCCCAGCCAGTGGCCGGTCTTGCTGGGGAAGTAGCGTTTGTAGCTGCCTTCGGCGATCGCGGTGTCGGCACTGCCGCGGAGCAGCCCCAGCGCACACAGGCCTTCGGCGATCACCCGCACCGCGGCGTGATGCGCGGCGTCGAACGGCTGGCCGGGCCGCACCTCGTCGATCGCGGCGAGCTGGGCGGCCAGCACCACTTCATACAGCGCGCGCTGTTCGCGGTTGTAGCGGCCGTTGATCGGGATGGTGCGGCTGATGTCGCTCGCGTAGCAGTCCAGCTCGGCGCCGGCGTCGATCAGCAGCAGGTCGCCGGCATCGAGGCGCGCGCGATTGTGCTGGTAGTGCATCACGCAGGCGTTGGCGCCGGCGGCGACGATGGGCGTGAACGCGGGCACCGCGCCGCGGCTGCGCAAGGCATGCAGCAGCTCGGCTTCCACTTCGTATTCCTGCCGGCCCGGCAGCGCGCTGCGCCACGCAGCGAGATGGGCCTCGCCGGCGATGCCGGCGGCGGCGCGCATCAGCTTAAGCTCGCCGCGCGACTTGTACAGGCGCAGGTCGTGCAGCAGATGTCCCAGCGCCACGAATTCCTTGGGCACCACGCCGCCGCCGCGCAGCTGGCGCAGGCGGCGCATCCAGCCCAGCAGCTGCGCGTCGAACGCGGGCTCTCGGCCGAAATGGCAGTACACGCGCGCCCTGCCCTCGATCATGCCGGGCAGGATGTCGTCGATGTCGTCGATCGGGAACGCGTCGTCCATGCCAAAATCGGCCACCGCGCGTTCGGTGCCGATCGAACGGCCGTGCCAGCGCGCCTGCTCGGCATCGCGCTCGCGGCAGAACAGCACCACTTCGCCGTGCAGGCGGCCGGGCAGCAAGGCCAGCACGGCATCGGGCTCGGGAAAACCGGCGAGGTAGTGGAAGTCCGAATCCTGCCGGTACGGCCAGGTGGCGTCGGCGTTGCGGGTGCGCTCGGGCGCGGCGGCGATCAGCAGCACCGCATCCTCGCCGGCCAGTTGCATCAGCTGGCGGCGGCGGCGGGCGAATTCCTCGCCGGCAATCGCCGGTGCGGCCATGCGGTCGGACGGCGCGTTCAATGCAGGCGATCGCTGCCGGGCTGGCCGCGGCGGCCGACGGATTCGGTGTACAGCAGCAGCGCGCCCACGCGCAGGAACTCCTGTACCTCGACCAGCGCATCCTCGTCCTCGGTGGCGTCGCCGAAATCGAAGGACGAGGCGGCGATGGTGCCGAAATCGCGCAGCACTTCCTGCGCGTCGTCCGACAGCTGCGCATGCGCGTCGGTGCCGGCGAGGCCGAAGCCGCCAAGGAAGCCGCGACACCATTCCGCCACCGCCTCGGCACGCTCGGCCAGCGGACGATCGTCTTCCGGCAGCAATGGTTCGAAGCCCAGTTCGGGATCAGACAGCGCGTCGCGGCATTGCCGCAGCAGGGCGTCCAGCTTCATCTGATCGGCCGGCGTCGGCGACACCTCTTCGCCATCCAGCTGCAATGCGGCAAGCAGATTGCCGCTCTGCGGCGTGGCACCGCCGGCCAGGTAACCGCACAGCGAGCCGTGCAGTTCGCTGGCATCCACGCCCAGGCGCAGGCGCACGATCAGCGCGTCCAGTTCGTCGTGGCTGAGCGGTTCGGTGGCCGGCATGGGGAGCTTCCTCGGGGATGGCCGGTCATTCTACGCCAGGCCTGCCACGGCACTGTTTCCGACAGCGCCGGAAGGCGCCGGACCGCCCGCTGTTCCCGCGCGCCGTACTGCTATAGTTCCGCGCATGAACCCTGCCGACACCCTTCCGCCTGACCCCGTCCAGCTGGAGCTGGAGGCACTGGGCCGTCAGGTCGATCGCCTGCTCGACACCGTGCGCCGGCTCAGCGAGGAGAATCGCAGCCTGCGGCACAGCCAGGAGCAGCTGTCGGGCGAACGCGCCAGCCTGCTCGCGCGCAATGAGCAGGCGCGCAGCCGGGTCGAGGCGATGATCCAGCGACTGAAGTCGCTCGAGGGCAATGGCTGAACCGATGAGTGACACGAACAGCAACAATCCGGTCGCGCTGCGGCTGATCGACCGCGAATTCCTGATCGCCTGCGCGCCGGAAGAGCGCGAAGGCCTGGTCGAGGCCGCCGGCCTGCTCGACCGCAAGATGCGCGAGCTGCGCGCCAACGCCCGTGCGCCCAGTTTCGAACGCCTCGCCGTGCTCGCCGCGGTGAGCATGACCCACGAGCTGCTGGCGCTGCGCAAGCAACAAGGGGGCCACGACCAGCAGACCGCGCAGCGCCTCGCCGCACTGCGGCAACGGCTGGAGATCGCAATGGAAGGCGTCGCAGCGCGACAGGGCGAACCGGTGGCGGATTTGCTGTCGAAAGCCTAGAATCGACCTCGGCGTTTTCTGCGGTGTGCGCCGGCACACTCTTACATTTGCCTTGTTCCTAAATACGGCCCCGGGTCGGCTTTTCATCGGTCGTTGTGCATGTCCGCCGCGTGCGGAAAGCCTAGAGACCATGTCGCCCTCCCACCTGATCCATCGTGGATCAAGGTCGTTTGGTGGGCAGCGGCATCGCGGTTGACGCCACCTATTCCACGCCCCGTTCCTCGCCCGATGAACGGGGCGTTTTCCGATGGAGGAGAGCCTGCGCATGCCTTCCAAACACCCCGCGTTGCCATCGAGTGGCTGCCAGGTGGTAGTGCGTGGCGCCGGCCTGACTGGCTGTCAAGCCAAGCCGCGCGCTGCCGCATGGCGGCCACTCGATGGCAACCCGAAGGGCCGGGTCTGTTTGCCCACAGTCCTGCGTCATCACTCGGTCGTGGACGGACGTCCACTCCCTCCTTCTTCCTTGGCCTGCGCGCAAACAGATTCCGGCGCGGGACGCTTGGAAGGCATGCGCAGGCTCTAGCCTTGGACGCCACCGCCCAGCGCCAGAGCCTGCGGGAACAGATGGCCGAACGCCGCCGCGCGTTGCCGCCGCCGGCCCGCATGGCCGCCGCGCAGGGATTGCGCCGCTCGCTGGAGCAACTGCCCGAATACCTCACCGACGTGCGCGTGGCAGGCTACTGGGCCACCGGCGGTGAGCTGCCGCTGAACCTGGTGATCCCGCCCCTGTTCGCACGCGGCCAGCGCTTCCTGCTGCCGATCCTGGCCAAGGGGAAACAGCTGCACTTCGCGCCATGGCGCGAGGGCGATGCGATCCAGCCCAACCGTTACGGCATCCCCGAACCAGTGGCGCCGCGCGAATGGTTCGCGCCGTTCCAGCTCGACCTGGTGCTGGTACCGCTGCTGGCCTTCGACCGCCGTGGTCACCGGCTGGGCCACGGCGGCGGCTATTACGACCGCAGCTTCGCCTTCCTCATGGAGCAGTCCCGCCCCACCGAGCCATTGCTGGTGGGCGTGGCCTATGCGTTCCAGGAAGTGGAGAGCCTCGACGCGGAACCCTGGGACGTGCCGCTGGACTACGTCGCCACCGACCGCGAACTGATCGATTGCAGCAGCAACGGACAAGACGGAGCCGCCCACGCATGAGCACGCGCGAACGCCACTACTGGCTGATGAAGTCCGAACCCGACGCGTTCTCCATCGACGACCTCAAGCGCAAGAAGCAGGAAGCCTGGGACGGCGTGCGCAACTACCAGGCGCGCAACTACATGCGCGACGGCATGCGCGTGGGCGACAAGGTGTTCTTCTACCACTCCAACTGCGCCGAGCCCGGCATCGTGGGCATCGCACAGGTCGCCACCGACGCCTATCCCGACCCCAGCCAGTTCGATCCCAAGAGCAAGTACTTCGACCCCGGCAGCTCGCGCGACAACCCGCGCTGGATGCTGGTGGACGTGAAGTTCGTGAAGAAGCTCAAGCGCACCATCACCCTGAAGGAACTGCAGGCCGATGCGGCGCTGGACGGCATGGTGCTGGTGCGCAAGGGGAGTCGGCTGTCGGTCCAGCCGGTGGAGGCGGCGCACTGGGAGCATATCCTGGCGCTGGAGTGAAGACGCGCGTTGCGTGAGCCTGCGCTTCGCGTCTGCATGCACAAGAGCTGCATCAAGCCACATCTGTCACGCTACGGTGACTTGCGGGCTCAGGCACAGATCAATTCAAGCTTCGGATAATAGGTGCGGTAACGCTTCGCGTCCCGCGTCAGCAGCGTCATGCCTTCGATGGCGGCATGCGCGCCGATGTAGAAGTCCGGCAAGGGCGAACTCCGGCTGCCCTTGGCATGGCGGTATTGCAGGAAGGCCTTGCCGGCAAGGAAGCCCGCTTCCCACGGCAGTTCCAGGCGGGTGAAGGCATCGGCTGGCAATGCCGCATCGAGGTCTTCGATGCGGGTAAAGCCGACCGAGACTTCCGCGTAGATGATCGGGTTGATGCACAGTTCGACGCGGCCCGCGCAGGCATCCAGCTGCGCGGCCGACCAGTCATACCACTGCGGATCGTCGGTGAGCACGTCCAGCAGGACGTTGGTGTCCACCAGCACGCGGTTCATGCGCCGCGCGTCAGCTTCATGATCTCGCTGGTGGAAAGGCGCGCGGTGGCACGTCCGCGCAGGTGTGCGGACAAGCTGCTTTTGCTTTGCCGTGCCCTGGGCGGGTGGGCGATGACGGCATCGGCTTCGCGCAGAGCAGCTTCGCGCACGAAGGCGGCCAGCGGCATGCCGTGCAGGTCGGCGGCGCGGCGGATGCGGTTCTTGTCCTCGGCGCTCAGGCGCAGGTCGAGGCGATCAGCGGTTGCATTCATGACGAGCCTCCTTGTACGGCACGATACCGTACATCTGCCGTATGCGCCATGTGCGCGCGCCATGGAGGGGCGCCTTGGGCCGCGATGAGGTGGGGATCACCAAGCTACAGGGGCATCTCGGTAAGGATGCTCGTGCTTTTTGCCCGGGCAGTGGCCCATCGGTCATGGGAAAGCAGAAGCACCCTCTCCATCCCTGCCGGGCAGCCTCTCCCGCGGACGGGAGAGGCGAAGGCATCCGAGACGGCAGCATTCAACCATTGCCTGGCGTCGCCGGGTTTTGCTGGAACACCCGCTGCAGCACGAAGTCCCCCGTGACTTCCTCCCCCGACAGCAGCATCGCCATCAGCTCGCCGCCCAGCACCTGCGGCGCGATCACCACGTCGGGCTGCACCAGCCTGACCCGGCCGAGGTGGCTGGCGTCGTTCACCGCGGCGACGGTGCGCGCGCTGCCGGCGAGTTCCTTCACCGCCAGCACCACGAAGGCGTTTTCCGAATCGTCCGCCATCATCGCCAGCACGGCCTCGGCCTTGTGCGCGCCGGCCTGGCGCAGCACGTCGAGGTTGCTGGGATCGCCGACGACCACGTCGACACCGGCCAGCTCGCCTTCCGCCGGCGTCTCGCGCAGCAGGCGGGTGACCGGACGGGCGCGTCGCGCCAGTTCGCGCCAGGTGTTGATGGCCAGCGAGGAATTGCCGATCACCACGAAGTGGTTTTCCCGTTTCATGCCCGAACCCTTGCGATTGACGATGCGTTGCAGGCTGCGGCTCACCATCGGCGCGATCACCGCGGTCAGCGAGGTGGCGAACACCGCCACGCCGAGCACGATCACCGACACCGCGAACAGCTTGGCCTCCGGCGTCACCGGCACGATGTCGCCGTAGCCCACTGTGCTCATGGTGACCATCGCGTAGTACAGCGCGGTGCTGAGGTCGGTGATCGCCGGCCGGAAATCGGCGCCCAGGTAGTAGCTGCCGAAGGTGGCGTAGATCAGCAGCATCGCCACCGAGGTCAGCGCGAACAGCGTGCTGGCGGCCACACTGGAACGGCCGAAGTGCCGCCACGCCGCCAGCAGCGCCGCCAGCAGCAGCAGAAAATAGGCGAACAGCACGTGCGCGTGGTGCGCGCCCAGCAGCAGGTTCACCAGGGCGGTGGCGGCGAGCAGCAGCGCCATCGTCCAGGCCAGCCGCGAGCGCAGCAGCAGGCCGATCGCCATGGTCAGCAGGCCCAGCCCGATCAGCAGCGGCGGCAGCACGCTGGGCTTGAGGTCGAACTGGCCGCCGGCGAGGCGCGCGAGGTAGTGCTGCCAGTCCGCGCCCAGGTCCAGCCGCAGCAGCGCCAGCGCGCCCAGTCCCAGCAGTAGCGCCAGCGGGATGTGCGGGAACCAGTACGGCGTGCGCAGCAAGCGCTGCACGCGTTGCAGGCTGGCACGCCAGCGTTGTCGCGTCGTCCTCAGCCACACGATGCGTCGATCCCCGGGTCCCGGACAGGCGGCCACCGTAGCAACTGCGGCAACGGCTGCCAAATCGGCGCGTGCGGTGCATGCGCAAATCGGGGATCATGGCGCCCTTTCCAGCCTTTGGTGCCGCCATGAGTCAACCCAACGAAAAGAAACTCGCCGGCGAAGCCGCGCTGCGCTACGTCGAGGACGGCGCCATCGTGGGCGTGGGCACCGGCAGCACGGTGGCGTTCTTCATCGACGCATTGGCCGGCATGAAGGACCGTATCAAGGGCGCGGTGTCCAGCTCGGAGCAGTCCACCGCGCAACTGAAGAAGCACGGCATCGAGGTGCTCGACCTCAATGCCACCGGTCCGCTCAACATCTACATCGACGGCGCCGACGAGTGCGACCCGTTCAAGCGCCTGATCAAGGGCGGCGGCGCCGCGCTCACCCGCGAGAAGATCGTGGCAGCATCGGCGCAGAAGTTCGTCTGCATCATCGACTCCAGCAAGCGCGTGGACGTGCTGGGCAAGTTCCCGCTGCCGATCGAGGTGATCCCGATGGCGCGCAGCCTGGTCAGCCGCGAGATCGTGAAGCTGGGCGGCCAGCCGGTGTGGCGCGACGGCGTCACCACCGACAACGGCAACTGGATCATCGACGTGCACGGCTGGCGGATCGCCGACCCGGTGGCACTGGAGCAGCAGCTCAACCAGCTCGCCGGTGTGGTCACCGTGGGCCTGTTCGCGCAGCGCCCGGCCGACGTGGTGCTGGTGGGCGACCGGGAGATGTGAGGCGGCGCCCCTTTCTCCCCTCTCCCACTAGCAGCGGCGCGAGAGAAGGCCCGGATACCGTCGCGGCACACCACTCCGCCCGAACCCTCACCCGGCTGCCGCCACCCTCTCCCGCAGGGAGAGGGATGCACTCGCCGACACGCGCGCATACATGACAGGCCGCAGCGGCGTCACTCGCCAGTCGCGAGGATCTTCGTCAGCGTCTTGCCCTGCACCTCGCCTTCGAGGCGGACACGCAGCAGGTGCGCGATCGTCGGCGCGACATCCACGTCGGGGAACGCCGGAATCTCGCCCGCGTGCCGGATGCCTGCGCCCGCGGCGATGAAGATCGCCTGCATCAGCGGGTTGGTGTTGGGATAGCCGTGTGCGCCGATCTCCACGGTGGGCGTCACGTACTGCGACAGGTTCTTCTCGGTGAATTCGTAGTCGTCGGCCGCGTAGAGCAGCAGGTCGGGCGCCTGGCCGGTCTGCGTCGGGGTCGGCCAGCCCAGTTTCGCGGCC
>DATEKS010000145.1:0-29084 GCA_035277325.1 Rhodanobacter sp. | reverse complement strand
CCCGTTCGTGTTCCTGCTGCAGTCCGCCGGCATCGAGGAACAGAACGTGGCCAAGCGCTTCATCCGGATCAAGAAGCCGGTGAAGGTGCAGGAAGGCGACAAGTGGGCCAGCTTCGAGCCGTTCGAGGGCTTCAAGGTCGGATTCTCGATCGAGTTCAACCATCCGATCATCTCCAAGCGCACCTCGCGCGCCGAGATCGACTTCTCCACCACCTCCTTCGTGAAGGAAGTGAGCCGCGCACGCACTTTCGGCTTCATGCGCGACATCGAGATGCTGCGCGAACACAACCTCGCGCTGGGCGGCTCGATGGACAACGCCGTGGTGCTGGACGACTACCGCGTACTGAACGAGGACGGCCTGCGTTACGAGGACGAGTTCGTCAAGCACAAGATCCTCGACGCGATCGGCGACCTCTATCTGCTCGGCCACAGCCTGATCGGCGCCTACCATGCGCACAAGTCCGGCCACGAGCTCAACAACAAGCTGCTGCGCACCCTGATGGCCGATGCCACGGCCTGGGAAGAAGTCAGCTACCAGGACGATCCGGCCACCTCGCCGATCTCCTACGCCCATCCCGCCCAGGCGATCTGACCGCCCGAGCTAGGCAACAGACAAACGAAGGCCGCCGCACCCATCATGCGGCGGCCTCTTCCGTTGTACGGATCAGCGCGGGGGTTTGTCGGGCTTGGCCATTGCCGCCAGCCGGCCGAACAGCTCCCGCCACTCGGGATCCGTGGTGGTCGCGGCGGCAGCACGCAGATGGCTGGCTGCGGCGGGCGACAGCTCGCGCGTGCGTTCGCGTTCCGGCTCGATCCGTGGCAGCGGGCTCACCTTGACGCCAAGTGTCTCGGCGCGGATGTCGAGATGGCGGGCGGTCGCGAGAATCTGCGCCTGCAGCAGGCGCAGCCGCGTGGCCCAGGCAGGCGTGGAGGCGAGGAACAGTAGCCGCCCGCCACGCAGGTTGGCGAAGCGCACCTCGTCGCGCAGCGGCGTCGGCAAGGTCTGGCGCAGTGCGCGATCCAGTGCATCCAGTGCGGCGGCCTTGCCGGCCAGCGTGGCAAAGGATCCGCAGGCATCGAGTGCTTGCGGGCCGCGAGGGCGCGAGGCGGCGCGGGACATGGGCCGGCGGCTCCGGGTTGGGTCGATGTGTCGATGATACCTGCAGCTGGCCGGACTATTGCCCTTGAATCCGCGCGCCGGCGCCGCCATGCCGGAAATCGCCGGGACCTTCGCCATGCGTGCCGTCCGGGCCCCTGTAGTAACATGCCCGTTTGGTTCGCGCCCGGGCGCGGCCTTCAGCCCTTGCCATCCGGAAGATCGATGCTCAATCGTGCCCTCACCAGCATTTTCGGCAGCCGCAACGAGCGCGTGCTGCGCCAGTTGTCGCGGATCGTGGTGCGCATCAACGCGCTGGAACCCGAATTCGAGAAGCTGAGTGACGAGGCACTGCGGGGGAAGACCGAGGAGTTCAAGCAGCGCGTCGCCGCAGGCGAAACGCTGGACAAGCTGCTGCCCGAGGCCTTCGCGGTGGTGCGCGAAGGCGCCAAGCGCGTGCTCGGCATGCGCCACTACGACGTGCAGCTGATCGGCGGCATGGTCCTGCACCAGGGCAAGATCGCCGAGATGCGCACCGGCGAGGGCAAGACCCTGGTGGCCACGCTGCCGGTATACCTCAACGCGCTGGAAGGCAAGGGCGTACACGTGGTCACCGTGAACGATTACCTTGCCCGCCGCGACGCAGCGCAGATGGGCAAGCTGTACGGCTTCCTCGGCCTGAGCACCGACGTGGTGTGGCCGGGCATGGATCATGCCGACAAGCACAAGGCTTACGCCGCCGACATCACCTACGGCACCAACAACGAATTCGGCTTCGACTACCTGCGCGACAACATGGCGCTCAGCAAGGAGCAGCGCTACCAGCGCGGGCTCAACTACGCCATCGTCGACGAGGTGGACTCGATCCTGATCGACGAGGCACGCACGCCGCTGATCATCTCCGGCCCTGCCGAGGACTCGCCGCAGCTCTACATCGCGGTGAACAAGATCGTGCCGCGCATGATCCGCCAGAAAGAGGAAGAGGGCGAAGGCGACTTCTGGGTCGACGAGAAGCAGAAGCAGGTGCACCTCTCCGAGGACGGCATGCAGCACGCCGACGAGCTGCTGCGCGAGGCCGGCGTCATCAGCGAGGACAGCGGCCTGTACGACTCCAAGAACCTGGCCGTGGTGCACCACCTCAACGCCGCGCTGCGCGCCAACGCGATCTACCAGCGCGACGTGGACTACATCGTGCGCGACGGCGAGGTCATCATCGTCGACGAGTTCACCGGCCGCACCCTGCCGGGCCGCCGCTGGTCCGACGGCCTGCACCAGGCGGTGGAGGCGAAGGAAGGCGTGCCGATCCAGCGCGAGAACCAGACGCTGGCCACGGTGACGTTCCAGAACCTGTTCCGCATGTACAAGAAGCTGTCCGGCATGACCGGCACGGCCGACACCGAGGCGTTCGAGTTCCAGAGCATCTACGGCCTGGAAGTGGTGGTGATCCCCACCCACAAGCCGATGATCCGCAAGGACAACGCCGACCTGGTGTTCCTCGGCCAGCAGGCCAAGTACAACTCGGTGATCGAGGACATCAAGGACTGCCACAAGCGCGGCCAGCCGGTGCTGGTGGGCACCACCTCGATCGAGGTATCCGAGTTGCTGTCCGAGCAGTTGCGCAAGGCCAAGGTCGCGCACGAGGTGCTGAACGCCAAACAGCACGAGCGCGAGGCGCACATCGTGGCGCAGGCCGGCGCGCCGGGGCAGGTGACGATCGCCACCAACATGGCCGGCCGCGGCACCGACATCGTGCTTGGCGGCAGCCTGGAGGCGGCGCTGGCCGCGCTGCCGGCGGAGGCGACCGAGGTCGACCGCGCCCGTGTCAAGGCCGACTGGAAGAAGCTGCACGAGCAGGTGCTGGCTGCCGGCGGCCTGCACATCATCGGCACCGAGCGCCACGAGTCGCGTCGCATCGACAACCAGCTGCGCGGCCGTTCCGGCCGCCAGGGCGACCCGGGCTCCTCGCGCTTCTACCTGTCGCTGGAGGACAACCTGCTGCGCATCTTCGGCGGCGAGGGCTTGATCCGCTGGATGAAGCGCTTCGGCATGAAGGAAAACGACGCGCTCGAAGACCGCATGATCAGCCGCCAGATCGAGAAGGCGCAGCGCAAGGTCGAGCAGCACAACTTCGACATCCGCAAGCACCTGCTCGAATTCGACGACGTCGCCAACGACCAGCGCAAGGTGATCTACCGCCAGCGCGACGAGCTGCTGGAGGGCGAGGACGTGTCCGCCACCGTGGCCGACATCCGCCACGACGTGGTCGAGAGCATCGTGCGCGAGCATGTGCCGCCGGACAGCATCGACGAGCAGTGGGACATCCCCGGCCTCGACCGCGAGCTGGAAGGCAAGTTCGGTCTCGCGCTGGACCTGCCGCGCTGGCTCGAGCAGCAGTCGGAGATCGATGCCGGGATGATCCTTGAGCACGTGCGCGGCGGTGTGGACGAGTTGTTCCAGGGCAAGGAGGCGCAGGTCGGCGCCGAGACCATGCGCGCGCTCGAGAAGCACATCATGCTGACCGTGGTCGACAACGCCTGGAAGGAGCACCTGGCGAACATGGACTACCTGCGCCAGGGCATCTACCTGGTGGGCTACGCGCAGCAGGACCCCAAACAGGCGTTCAAGCGCGAGTCGTTCCGGCTGTTCTCCGACATGCTCGACCGCATCAAGGCCGAGGTGGTGCAGATGCTGGCGCGCATCCGCATCCGCAGCGAGGAGGAAGTGGCCGCGATGGAGGCCGAGCAACAGCGCCTCGCCGAGCGCCTGCAGCGGCAGATGCTGGCCAGCGGTGGCGGTGCGCCAAGCGGTGGGCTCGAAGCCGATCCGGCCAGCGTGGCCGCTGGCGCGGGCGCCCTGCAGTTGCAGCAGCCCGATGCGCCGCGCGTCGGCCGCAACGAACCCTGTCCCTGCGGTTCGGGCAAGAAATACAAGCACTGTCACGGCCAGCTCAGCTGACGAAAAACCCCGCCTCGGCGGGGTTTTTCATGATGCATGCCTGTAAGGGGCGGTTTGCAGGGGAAGCCCACGCTGTTTGTGTCAGGGGAAAGCACTGCGTGTGCTTTCCCCTGACTCGCTTCGGTTGGCCGGTGGTCGACCGGAGCTCCGCCGCGCAGCGTGTGATCCATTCATGGATCGGGGACTCGCTGGTCGTCGCAGGCGACCCGTCAGTCCCCGCCGCCGGGCGGCCGCCTGCGGTGCGGCTCGGCGTTCACGGCGATGTATTGCGGCTCTTCGCTGTCCAGCCGCAGCGCGGTGAGCTGGCCGCCCCACACGCAGCCGGTGTCGATCGCATACACGCCGAGGCCGGCGAAGCGTCCCAGCGCCGACCAGTGGCCGCAGACGATGCGCGTCTCGCGCCGTCGCATGCCGGGCACTTCGAACCACGGATACAGCCCCGGCCGCTGGGTTCCGGGCTCGCCCTTACCCTCGAAGTCGATGCGCCCGTTGACGTCGCAGTAGCGCATGCGGGTCAGCAGGTTGATCGTGGCGCGGTGGCGGTCCAGTCCCTGCAGGCGGCTCGACCAGCCGGCCGGCCGGTTGCCGAACAGGTTCCGGAGGATGCGTGGATGACGTGGGCTGGAGAGCTCGCGTTCCACCTCCTGCGCGGCCTTCTGTGCCTGGCGCAGCGTCCACGAGGGTGCCAGGCCGGCGTGGATCATGGTCCAGCCGAGCTGTTCGTCGTGGTGCAGCAGCTTCTGCGAGCGCAGCCATTCGAACAGCACCGGCGCGTCTTCGGCGAACAGCACCTCGCGCAGCTCCGGGTTCACCTTGGCCTGGGCCTCGGGCTTGCGCAGCGCGATCGCCAGCAGGCTGAGGTCATGGTTGCCCAGGGTGATGACGCTCTGTTCGCGCAGCTCGTGGATCAGCCGCAAGGTGGCCAGCGACTGGCCGCCGCGGTTCACCAGGTCGCCGCAGAACCATAGTCGGTCCGCCGCCGGGTCGAAGCGCAGCTTGTCCAGCAGGCGCTGCAGCTCCGGATAGCAGCCCTGCACGTCGCCGATCGCGTAAGTGGCCATCCTGGCGTCGCCTTCAGTGCAGCGTGCGCGGGATGGACAGGGTGAACGACGGGATCGGCGCCTCGAAGCGGGTGCCGTCGTCGGCCAGCATCAGGTAGCTGCCGCCCATGGTGCCCACCGGGGTCTCCAGCACCGCGCCGGAGGTGTACTCGAAGTCGTCGCCCGGACGCATCCACGGCTGCTCGCCCACCACGCCGTCGCCGCGCACCTCCTCCACCTTGCCGTTGGCATCGGTGATTACCCAGTGCCGGGTCAGCAGCTGTGCGGGCACGCTGCCCCTGTTGTGCAGCGTGATGGTATAGGCGAACACGTAGCGATTGTCGTCGGGGCGGGACTGGTCGGGGACGAAACGTGTCCGCACCTGCACATCGATCGTGTAGGGATTGTTTTCGCTCATCTGCCGATTGTAAGGCCTGCCGCGGCGCGCGTCGCCCGCGCGCGAGCGGGATTCAGCGTGCGGCGAGCCGCTTGGCCAGGCGCACGAAATCTCCGGGCGCCAGCGTCTCGGCGCGCGCGCGAGGATCGACGTCGGCGCTGCGGATCGCGTCGGCGTCGAGTAGCTGCCGCAAGGCGTTGGAAAGCGTCTTGCGCCGCTGGCCGAAGGCGGCCTTCACCACCGCGTGCAGCAGTTCGGGGTCGGCGTCGTGGCGTTCGTGCGGTGCCAGCGGCACCACGCGCACCACCGCCGAATCCACCTTCGGCGGCGGCCGGAACGCTTCGGGCGGCACGTCGAACAGCGGCACCACCTGGCAGGCCAGCTGCAGCATCACCGACAGCCGGCCGTAGACCTTGCTGCCCGGCTCCGCGGCCATGCGGTCCACCACTTCCTTCTGCAGCATGAAGTGCATGTCCTCGATCGCCGCGGCGTGCTCGACGCAATGGAACAGGATCGGGCTGGAGATGTAATAGGGCAGGTTGCCGGCGATGCGCAGGCGCTCCACGCCATGGCGGTGCGCCAGTGCGGCCAGGTCCACTTTCAGCACGTCGGCATGGATCACGGCCAGTTCGCCTGCTTCGGCGGCACGTGCCTTCAGCGCGGGGATCAGGTCGGTATCCAGCTCGATCGCGGTGAGCGAGCCGGCAGCGGCCAACAGCGGCAGCGTGAGCGCCCCTTCGCCGGGGCCGATCTCCACCAGGAAATCGCCGGCGCGCGGCGCGATCGCGCGCACGATGTCGTCGATATAGCGACGGTCGTGCAGGAAGTGCTGGCCGAAGCTTTTCTTGGGGCGTGCGGGGGCGTGGTTCATGGAGCCTTTCGCAAGATTGGCCCCTCACCTCGCTCCTCTCCCCGAGAGGGAGAGGATGGATGAGTGGCGCGGCGCGCCACGAGTTCCAATGCCATGTTCGCCGCGGCGACCAGGCTGGCGGGATCGGCGCGGCCGCTGCCGGCAAGGTCGAGCGCGGTGCCGTGGTCGACCGAGGTGCGGATGAAGGGCAGGCCCAGGGTGAGGTTGACGGTGCGGTCGAAGGCCTCGCTCTTCAGCACCGGCAGGGCCTGGTCGTGGTACATCGCCAGCACCGCGTCGTAGCGCGCGCGCTGCGCGGGCACGAAGGCGGTGTCGGCGGGCAGCGGGCCGACGAGCTGCATGCCTTCGGCGCGCAGCTCGTCCAGCAGCGGGATGATGGTGTCCAGTTCCTCGCGGCCCAGGTGGCCGCCTTCGCCGGCGTGAGGGTTGAGGCCCAGCACGGCGATGCGCGGCGCGGCGATGCCGAACTTCACGCGCAGCTCCGCATGCACGATGCGCAGCGTGCGCCCCAGCGCAGCGCGGGTGATCGCGGCAGGCACGGCGCCCAATGGCAGATGCGTGGTGGCCAGCGCCACGCGCAGCTCGGGGCTGGCCAGCATCATCACCACGGCGGTACGGGTGCGCTCGGCGAAGAATTCGGTATGGCCGCTGAAGCGGATGCCGGCCTCGTTGATCGAGGCTTTCTGCAGTGGCGCGGTGACCACGGCGGCATACCGGCCGGCCAGGCAGCCGTCGGCAGCCTCGGCAAGCGTGGCAAGCACGTGGCGTGCGTTGCGCGGGTCGGGCTGACCGGGGATTTCCGCGGCACCCAGCGGCACGTGATGCACGCGCAGGCTGCCGGGCTCGCGATGCTCGCGCGCTGCGCCATCGTCGTCGTCGAGGGTGACGGAAAGCCCGCAGCGCACAGCAGCGCGGGCGAGCAGGTCGCGGTCGGTGACCGCCACCAGGTCGGCGGCCAGTGGCGTGGCGGCCAGTCGCGCGATCAGCTCCGGGCCGATGCCGGCCGGCTCACCAGCTGTGACGGCGAGCCGTGGCAGCGCCATGCCGGCGGCCCTCGGTCAGGAGGCCGCAGGCGTGTTGACGTCGTCGCGCAGGGCGGGCACCAGCACCTGGATGTAGGCGTTCGCGCGCAGGTCGCGCAGGAAGTCGTCGTAGGCCTGCTCGGCCTTGCGGTTCCCGATCGCCTGGCGCGCCTGGTCGCGTTCCATCTGGGTGGTGAGGTCGCTCTGACGGCTGCCAAGCAACTGCAGGATGTCCCAGCCGTTACTGGTCTGGAACGGCTGCGAGACCTGGTTTTCCTTCAGCTGGTCGAGCTGCTGCGCGATCGCGCTACCCCAGGCTTCCTTGGCGAACCAGCCCATGTCACCACCGAGGTTGGCGGTGGTGTCGTCCTTGGAATTGTCCTTGGCCAGCTTGGCGAAGTCCGCATGCTTGTTGACGATCTGCTCGTACAGCTCCTGCGCCTTCTGCTGGGCTTGCTCGGACGTCATCAGCTCGCTGGGCTTGAGCAGGATCTGCCGCGCGTGGTACTCGGTGACGATCTGCTTGGACGGCGCGCGCTGGCCGACCAGCTTGATGATGTGGAAGCCGGTGGGACCGCGCAGCGCGGCGCTGACGTCGCCGGGCTTCATGCCGGCCACGGTGTCGGCGAAGGCCGGCGGGATCTCGTCCATGCGGCGCCAGCCGAGGTCGCCACCGTCCAGTGCGTCGGGCGCGTCGGAGTAGCGGATCGCCGCGGCGTTGAAGTCCATGCCGCCTTTGATCGCGTTGATCGCCTGCTCGGCCTTGGCCGCGGCGGCCTGGATCGCGGCGGCGTCGGCGCCGGAAGGGATGCTGATCTGGATGTGCGCCAGATGCACCTCGCCGGCCTTGTAGCTGGGGCTGGCGAGCAGGTTGTCGATCTCGCTGTCGGTGACCGACACCGAGTCGTGCACCACGCTCTGATGAAGCTGCTGCACGGTGAGCTGGTCGGCCAGCTGCTGGCGGAACGCGCCGAAGTCCTCGCCGCTGCGCTGCACCTCGGCGCGCAGCTGGTCGGGGCTCATCTTGTTCTGCTGCGCCACCTCGGCCACGGCCTGGTCGACCTGGTTGTCGGAGACGTGCACACCCTGGTCGTCGGCCTTCTGCAGCTGCAGCCGCATCAGGATCAGCCGATCCAGCACCTGCTGCTGCAACACGTTCATCGGCGGCAGCTGGCCGGGCTGGCTGGCGTACTGCTGCTGGATCGAGCGCACGGCATTGTCGAGCTCGCTCTGCAGGATCACGTCTTCGTTCACCACCGCCACGATGCGGTCCAGCTGCTGGGACTGGCCGGCGGGCGCGGCGTTGGGGCTGGTGGCATTGGGCAGCAGCTGGGCCTGCGCAGGCAGCGCGAGCACGAGGGCGGGCAGGAGCAGGGCGAGGAATCGCTTCATCAGGGAGCAGCCGGAGAATGGATACAGCGGTTTATTGATAGCCGAGAATATCACGGCGCAGCAGCGGGTCGATCTGGCCGCCGGTCGAGCCCAGGCCCTTGAAGACGACCTCGAACATGACGGCGTTGTCGCGCAGGTTGGTCCGGCCTGGCGTCGTGGGTGGTGCGACGCCGTAGTAACCCTGGTTTACGTAGCTGCGGTCGACCAGCCGCAGGGTGACGCAACAACTGTCGTATTCCACGCCGGCCAGCGCCTCGATCGTACCCTTCAACGGGTTGACCACGCCCTTGACCGGTTCCGCGTAGGTCCATGCGCCGATCAGGCGCCAGCGCTCGGACAGCGGGTAGACCGCAGAGACGCTGTATTGTTCCATCAGCCCGCGCCGGTAGCGGTAGGCGAAGTTGACCACCCCGTCCAGGCCCAGCCGCCCCTGCAACTGCAGCATCGCCATGTCGGTGCGGCGGGTGTTCGGGCTCCACTGGTAGGAGCTGCTGGCGCGCCAGCGGTCGCTGAGCTGCAGGTCTAGCTGGGCCACGTAGGACGAGCCGGACCAGTCGGTGGCCGGCGAGGTCGTGTTCGCGCTGTTCGGCATCTGCACCCGCTGCGGGGTGAAGTAGCGGATCTGGCCGAAGCTGGCCGACAGCCGCTCGACGCCGCCGTCGTCGAGCAGGCGGGTGGTGATCGCCGCAGTGAGGTTGTTCGCGTTCATCTGGCGATCGGCGCCGGAGAACTGGTTGGTCGAGAACAGCTGCCAGTAGTCGAACGACATCAGGCTGGTGTCGAACAGCGGCAGGTTGTCCTGGTTGCGGTAGGGCACGTACAGGTAGTACAGCCGCGGCTCCAGCGTCTGCGTGTAATTCTGGCCGAACAACGAGGTGTCGCGGTCGAACACCAGACCGCTGTCCAGGCTCACGATCGGCAGCGAGCGACTGGGCGATTTCTGCGCGAACGGCGTCGTCGTGCCGCTGCCCAGCAGGCCGTAATAGCCGTAGTTCTGGTAGCCGTTGCTGAGCTGGTAATCGGTGTAGCGCCAAGCCACGCGGGGGCGCACGAACCAGCCGGGAGCGCCAAAATCCGCACCGACCCACGGCTCGATGTCCTCGCGGCTGCCTTCCACCGCGCCAGGTTTCCGGAACGCCACGAACTGGTTGGTCATGCCGAATTCCAGCCAGTGGTTCAGCGGCAAATCCACGTTGAAATTGGCGTACGGCAGTTGCCGGTAGGGCAGCGAGGCGTCGGTGAGGAACGGATTCATGTTCTGGTAGGCGGTGCCACCCACCGAGGCATTCCACCACTTGCCGCCGCCCGCGATCTGGGCGTTGGAGGCCAGTGCATATATCGGAGCGCCGCCCAGGTTGTTGCCGAAGTCGTAATAGAAGTTGTTGTCCGAACTGCGATCGATCGAAGTGCTGAAATTCCAGCTTTGCCACAAGTGGGTGGTGTCGGTGAAGTTGACCCGATAGCGCCGCGTGCCCTGGGTGTCGGCGGTGGTGAGCGGGTCGGTACGGCCATGGTCGTTCGGCACGTATTGCACGTCCAGCGTGCCGGCACTACCTGGCAGCAAGTAGCGGAACTCGGTGTCCAGCATGAAACCGCGGGTGGTGTAGATGCGAGGATCCAGCGTGGCGTCGTAATTCGGCGCCAGGTTGAGATAGAACGGCGCGCTGAGCATGTAGCCCGAGCGGCTGGTGTGGCCGATCGTGGGGTACAGGAAGCCGGTCATGCGCCGGTTGTCCACCGGAAAACTGAACCACGGCAGGTAGAGCAGCGGTACGCTGCCTACGCGGAACGTGGCGTTGCGCGCCACGCCCCGGCCGGTTTCCTTGTCAACACTGATTGACTTGCCGCGGAACTCCCACAGGTGATGGCCCACGTCGCAGGTGGAGTAGGTGGCCTGCGAGTAGCGGGTACGGTCGGCGTCGAACATCTGCGCCTTGCTGGCTGTGCCATTGCCACGCGAATCCAGCATCTGGTAGCGCACGTCGTCGGCGACGCCGGTGCTGGCGTCGTTGTTGCCGCGGGCGTGGCTGGCGGCCAGCAGCTGGCCGGCGTCCTGGTAGCGCACATTGCCGCGCGCGTCGTAGTCGGTGGTGTCGTCGTTGTAGTCGGCCGTGTCCGCCTGCAGCCGCTGATCGGCGCGTTCCATGCGCACGTCGCCGGAGAGGTGGTAGACGGTCCGGTTGGAGCTGTCCACGTGCTGCGCGGTCACGTAGGTGTTGCTGGTGTCGCGCAGGCTGCTGTCGCGGCTCAGCGTGGGGTCGTAGAACTCCAGCATCGCGTTCGGGCGGCACATCGCGTAGTTGTACGGTCGCGGTGCGCAATGGAAGGAGCCCAGCGGACAGACCTGTTCGCTGCCGTCCAGCGAGCTCTTGCGGTGCTGCCCCAGGCTGCTGCCCATCGCTTCGACCGGGCCTCCGATCAGGGCAAGGGCGGCGGCAACGGCCAGCAGGCGTCGTGGGGGGAGCTTGCGCGTCACAATGGAAACCCGGCGGCCGTGAGGTTCGTAAAATTAGCAGAAACACCCCGGATCAGGCAGGCGCCGGGTTTCGTGCCGGCGTGGCCTTTGCGATCGCCGCTGATCGCAGGATCACACGGGCGGCCATCCCTGACCGCGCTTTTCAATCCAGCAACGCCTCGACATGCGCCGCCGCGCTGGACGCCAGCGCGGCGAGGTCGTAGCCACCCTCCAGCGTGGACACCAGCCGTCCGTCCGCGTGCTGGTTCGCCACCTCGACCAGCTTTGCGGTGATCCAGGCGTAGTCCTCGCTGCCCAGGCACAGGTTGGCGAGCGGGTCGTTCTGGTGGGCATCGAAGCCGGCCGAGACCAGCAGCAGCTGCGGTTTGAAGGCGCGGATGCGCGGCAGCAGGTCGCCTTCCCACAGCTCGCGGAACAGGTAGGGGCCATCGCCGGCCGACAGCGGGCGGTTGAGGATGTTGCCCGCGCCGCGTTCGTCCGGGCTGCCGCTGCCCGGATACAGCGGCATCTGGTGGCTGGAGGCGAACAGTACGCGCGGCTCGCGCCAGAAGATGTCCTGCGTGCCGTTGCCGTGGTGCACGTCGAAGTCGGCGATCGCCACGCGCTTCAGGCCGTGTGCTGCCAGCGCATGCGCCGTGGCCACGGCCACGTTGTTGAACAGGCAGAAGCCCATCGCCTGCTCGCGGGTGGCATGGTGGCCGGGCGGGCGCACTGCGCAGAAGGCGCGGCGCACGTGGCCGACGGCGAGCACCGCATCCACAGCAGCCACCATCGCGCCGGCGGCGCGCAGCGCGGCCTCGGCGGAGCCGGGCGAGAGCACGGTGTCCTCGTCCAGCCGCTGCATCCCGCCGGGCGGCACGGCGGCGAGCATGCGTTCGACATGGGAGGCGGTGTGCACGCGCAACAGTTGCTCGCGGCTGGCGCACGGCGCTTCCACGCGGTCCAGCGCGGCGTAGCGGTCGTGGTCCAGCGCACGCAGCACGGCGGCGAGGCGTGCCGGCGATTCGGGATGGCCGGGGCCGTTGTCGTGCTGCAGACAGGCCGGGTGGGTGTACAGCCGCAGCATGCGGCGGATCTACTTCGCGGCGGGCTTGCGCCGCCGCTCGTGCTGCCACAGCACCTCGCCGTGGCCGCCGGCGCGCGCCAGCACGCGGCAGAGCACGAACAGCAGGTCGGAGAGACGGTTGAGATAGCGCTGCGTCTGTGGCCGCACCTCGGGCTCCACGTGGCGCAGCGTGATGACCTCACGCTCGGCGCGGCGGCACACGGTGCGCGCCAGATGGCAGCATGAAGCGGCCATGCCACCGCCAGGCAGGATGAAATCCTTCAGCGGCGGCAGCGGTTCGTTGAAGGCATCCAGCACGGTTTCCAGGCGGGCGACGTCGGCGTCCTCGATCATCGCCATGCCGGGGATGCACAGCTCGCCGCCCAGGTCGAACAGCTCGTGCTGCACCTGGGTCAGCGCCTCGCGCACCGCCTCGTCCACGCCCTCGCAGGCCAGCACCATGCCGATGGTGCTGTTGAGCTCGTCCACGGTGCCGTAGGCGGCCACGCGCGGCGAATCCTTCGCCACGCGCGAGCCGTCGCCGAGGCCGGTGCTGCCGTCGTCGCCGGTGCGCGTGTAGATCTTGGAGAGGCGATTGCCCACGTTCAGTGCTGGGTCTGGCCGCCGTGCTGCGAAGCGCGCGACAGCTGGATCGCCAGCGCGTGCAGCACCGCGCCCAGCGCCACGTAGGCGGCGGTGCCGGTCAGGAACGGCAGGTACCAGTTGCCCAAGTTGGCGAACCACGCGGCGAAGCTGCGCGGCGCCGGCACGCTGGCGCTGATCCAGTAGAAGCTGCCATTGGAGACCAGGTAGCACAGGCCCTCGGCGACCAGCAACGCGGCGAGCGCGAGGCCCAGCGTGCGCAGGTTCAGACCCTGCTGGCGCTTCGCCAGCCAGCTGCCGCCCAGCCACAGCGCGCCGTAGGACGGCACCAGGAACCAGTAGGCGGGCGACACGCAGTAATGGCTCCAGAAGTCGATGCCCTGGCCGGTGATGACGAGGTAATCCGTCAGCACCGCCTCCGCCATCAGCAGCGGGAACGCCCAGCGACCCTGGCCGCGCAGCCAGAAACCGGCGAGGAAGAACACGCCCCACGAGGCATCCCACAGCGCGTGGTGCAGCAGCGAGGGATGAAGGCGGGTGACGCCCATCACCAGGGCCAGGCCCAGGAAGATGGCCAGGCGTCGGGTCGTTGAGGTTGCCATGTGTACTCCATGCAGCGCGGCTGAAATCAGGTGGGCAGTTTAGCGCAAGGCAGCCAGTCCGACGCGCTGACGCGTATCATCCGGCGCATGACTCCCCCCACATCCCCTGCCGATGGCGGCGTGCTGATCGTCGGCGGCGGCCTGGTCGGCGCCAGCCTCGCCATCGCGCTGGACGCTGCCGGCGTTGCCGCCACCCTGGTCGAGGCCGCCGCGCCGCGCATCGACGCCCAGCCCAGCTACGACGAACGCAACCTCGCGCTGGCCCGCGCCACCGTCAACGGCCTTGCCGCGATCGGTGTGTGGCCGCATGCCGCGCCGCAGGCCACGCCGATCCGGCACATCCACGTCAGCCGCGCCGGCGAGTTCGGCAGCGCCCGCATCGCCGCGGCGAAGCACGGCGTGGATGCGCTGGGCTGGACCCTGCCCGCGCGCGAGCTGGGCGCGGCCCTGCTGCGCCGGCTGGATGCCTGCACCCGGCTGACCCGGCTTGCACCCGCGAAGCTTGAATCGCTGGAGGCGCAGGCCGATGGCTGGCGCGCCCGCATCCGCACGGCCGACGGCGAGCACACGATCGGTGCCGCGCTGCTGGTGGGTGCCGACGGTACCGAGTCCTTCGTGCGCGGCCAGCTCGGCATCGGCGCCGAACGCCACGACTACGAACAGGCCCTGTTCGTCGCCACGGTGACGCCGGAACGCAGACACGCGAACCGCGCCTGGGAACGTTTCTCCGATCACGGCCCGGTGGCCTTGCTGCCGCTGGCCGAGGGGCGTTGCGGGCTGGTGCTCACCGTGCCTGCGGACGAGGCCGAGAAGGTCGCCGCGCTGGACGATGACGATTTCATCGCGCTGGCGCAGCAACGCTTCGGCTGGCGGCTGGGCCGTCTTTCGCGGCCCGGCAAACGCCATCCCTACGCCATCCATCGCGTGGCCGCACGGCGGCTCACCGGCCCGCGCGCGGTGCTGGTGGGTAACGCCGCGCAGACCGTGCATCCGATCGGCGCGCAGGGTTTCAACCTGGGCCTGCGCGACGCGCTGACCCTGGCCGAGCTGGTGGCTGTCGCGGATGATCCGGGGGCGCCCGAACTGCTGGAATGCTACGCCGTGCGCCGTGCGCCCGACCGCGAAGGCACCATGGCGATGAGCCACGGCCTAGTGCGCCTCGCCTGTCTCGATCAACCGATGCTCGCGCCGCTGCGCTCGCTGGCCCTGCTCACCCACGATCGCCTGTCGCCGCTGCAGCGCAAGCTGGCGCGGCATGGCATGGGCTTCCGCGGCGAGCCGCCGCGCGCGGTGCTGGAGCGCCTGCCATGAGCGTCCCGCACAACACCCGTGCGCCACGTCGCGGCCCCGCGCTGGACGTCGCCGTGGTCGGCGGCGGCATGGTCGGCGCGGCTGCGGCACTGGCGCTGGCCCGAGCCGGCTTCGCCACCGCCTTGCTGGAGGCGCGCGCGCCGCAGCCGTGGCATGCCGCCGACGAGGTGGACCTGCGCGTGGTGGGGCTGGCGCCTTCGTCCATCGCGCTGCTGGAAGACCTGGGCGTCTGGACGTCCATACGCGAATCGCGTTCCGGCCCCTACGCGCACATGCACGTGTGGGATGCCGGAAACGGCGCGGCCATCCATTTCGACGCCGCTGCCGAGGGGCGCGACCTGCTCGGCCATATCGTCGAGAACAACCTGGTGCAGTGGACGCTGTGGCAGGTGCTGGAGGTTGCCGGCGTGCGCCGGCTGTGTCCGGCTGAAGTGCACGGGCTGGACGTGCGCGAGGATCGCGTGACGCTGGACCTGGCCGACGGCGAAGGCCTTTCCGCGCGGCTCGTGGTGGCCGCCGACGGCGTAGCTTCGCCGCTGCGCGCGATGGCAGGCATTGCGGTCCGCGGCCGCGACTACGCGCAGCGCGCGGTCGTGGCGCACGTGGCCACCGAACGGCCGCACGGGCGGACGGCGTGGCAACGTTTCCTGCCCGGGGGCCCGCTGGCACTGCTGCCGCTGGGCGACGGCCGCAGTTCCATCGTGTGGTCGTTGCCCGAAGCCGAGGCGCAGCGCGTGCTGGCGCTGGACGACGCGGCCTTCATGCGCGAACTCGGTGTCGCCAGCGATTTCCGGCTGGGACGCATCATGTCCACCACCAGGCGCGCCGCCTTCCCGCTCAGGCTGCAGCTGGCCGAGAGCTACCAGGCCGAACGCCTCGTGCTGCTGGGCGACGCCGCGCATGCGGTGCATCCGCTGGCGGGGCAGGGCGTGAACCTTGGGCTGCGCGACGTGGCCGGGCTGCGCGACGTGCTGGTTGCCGCGCGCGATGCAGGTCGCGACTTCGCCGCCGCCCACGTGCTGCGCCGCTACGCGCGTCGCCGTCGCAGCGCCGACACGCTGGACGCACGCGGTTTCGACGCGCTGGCGCGTATCTATGCCTGGCAGGCGCCGCCACTGGTCGCCGCGCGCGGTCTCGGCGTGCGCATGGTCGACAGGCTGGCGCCGCTCAAGCGGCGCCTTGCGGAACACGCCGCCGGGCTTTGATGCTTTGTTTTTGCGTTCGTCCGTGAACGCGAAAGTCAAACGGGCGGCCATCCTTGGCCGCACTCTTCATGGAACGCCGCTTCTCGCTGAGTCTCACCGCTAATCAGGCTTCATTTGAGGGAGGGTTTCGCCATGCGCCACATCCGTTGTCT
Source organism: Rhodanobacter sp. (assembly GCA_035277325.1). Classification (GTDB taxonomy): domain Bacteria; phylum Pseudomonadota; class Gammaproteobacteria; order Xanthomonadales; family Rhodanobacteraceae; genus Rhodanobacter_A. The sequence continues at coordinate 12,917 of DATEKS010000145.1, read as the reverse complement.
CGCCGCATTCTTGCTCGCCGGTTTCGCCTTCGCCGCCCAGGCGAAGATGGTGCATCGCCCGGTCGAATGGACGCTGGGTGGCACCCGCTTCCACAGCGTGCTGGTCTACGACGACGCCAGCAGCGCGAAGCGCCCGGGCCTGGTGATGGTGCCGAACTGGTTCGGCGTGAACGACGAGGCGGTCAAGAAGGCCGAGATGATCGCGGGCAAGGACTACGTGATCCTGCTCACCGACATGTACGGCGCCAGCGTGCGCCCGCAGCTGGACAACGCCGAGCAGGCGCAGGCCGCGGTGAAGCCGCTGTACGCGAACCGGGCCTTGATGCGGTCACGCATCAACGAGGCGTTGGCCCAGCTCAAGGCGCAGGCGAAGAACGCGCCGATCGACACGGCGCGGCTCGCCGCCATCGGCTTCTGCTTCGGCGGTGCGGCGGTGCTCGACCTCGCGCGCAGCGGCGCCGATGTCGCCGCCGTGGTCTCCTTCCATGGCGACCTGTCCACCGACGATGCGTCGATGGCGAAGCACATCAAGGCCCGCGTGCTGGCGATGAACGGCGCGGACGACACCTGGACGATGAAGGACGCCGACAAGTTCATGGACGAGATGCGCCAGAGCCCGGCCGACTGGCAGTTCGTGGTGCTGGGTCACGCGGTGCATTGCTTCACCGAGGTGGGCGAGAACTCGCCGGGCTGCAAATACGACGCGAAGGTGGCCGCGCGTTCGTACGGCCTGATGCATGCGTGGCTGCGGGAGGCGTTTGCGGGGCGCGATTGATCGCGACCTAGGGTGCTTTCGTGTTGCAGGTTTCAGAGCGGTTTCGACCGCCTGCAGGCGGTCGAGTTACTTTTCTCTTGCGTGGCCACAGAGTAACCAAAAGAGAAGGCTACCCCCGGTTGGCGCTTGCCGGGCATCCTGCCCGGCAAGTCCGTGGGGCGGGGCCGGGCTTTTCGGCCGGGCTCCTGCCCGGTCGAAAAGGCGAGGCCATCCTTGGCCTCGCCCGCTGCGCGGCCTGATCGTCCCCGCCTCACCGCCACCCATGGGCCCCGGAAAAGCAGGCGCGCATCGTGCGCGCCAGAAGCAACAGCAACCGCAAAAGCAAGAACGCCGCGCAATGCGCGGCGTTCTTGCTTGGATCTTCTGAAAGTTTGTTCCGGAGCGGCGGTTCGGAATCGCTTTGATGCAGCTTGGTAAAACGCTTGCACCGCCAGGCCGAAAGCTCAGCGTCCGGTGATGCGCTCCGCATCCAGTTCATCCGGCGGTACCACCGGCGCATCCGGATGCATATGGGCCTCCAGCTCGGCGGCTTCCGCTGAAGGCGTGCGCCAGCCCGACTTCACGCCCCAGATGTAGAACACGAAGCCGATCACCGCGACCACCACCAGGTCCCAGCCATAGGGCAGGTAGCCCTGGCCGCCGAAGGTGGTGCTGCCGGCCCAGGAGACGAAGGCGATCGCTGGCAGGTAGGCGACCAGCCACCAGGCACCCTTCATCTGGCGGCCGAAGTCGTGCCAGCCGGACTTGGCCTGGTAGTAGAAGTAGATCGGCAGCGCGACGACCATCAGCAGGATGATCTCGCCGGTGAGCGGCCACTTGGCCCAGTAGAGCAACTCGGTGGACATCACGAAGGCGATGCCGGCGATCACCGGCAAACCGGCGAGGCGCAGCGGGCGGTGCAGGCCGGGTGCGGTGCGGCGCAGCGTCATCACGCTGACCGGGCCGGTGAGGTAGGAGATGATCGTGGCCACCGAGATCACCGCGGCCAGCGTGCCCCAGCCGCGGAAGAAGAACAGGAACAGGAAGGACACCGCGAGATTCACCCACATCGCCGGGCGCGGCACGCCCCACTTCGGGTGGACGTGGCCGAGGATCTTCGGCAGCGTGCCGTTGCGCTCCATGCCGTAGAGCATGCGCGCGGTGGTGGCGGTGTAGGTCATGCCGGTGCCGCTGGGGCTGATCACCGCGTCGATGAACAGCAGCGTGGCCAGCCACTGCAGGCCGAGGATGATGGCGAGGTCGGCGAACGGCGAGCTGAAGTTGATGCCGTGCCAGCCCACGTTGGCCAGCATCTGCTGCGGCACCGCGCCGATGAAGGCGACCTGCAGCAGCACGTAGATCGCCGTGGCCAGCACGATCGAGCAGACGATCGCGAACGGGATGCTCTTGCCCGGATTGTGCGCCTCGCCGGCGAGGTTCACCGGGCTCTGGAAGCCGTTGAAGCTGAACACGATGCCGGCGATCGCCACGGCGGTGAGCACGGAGGCGAAGTCGATGGCGTGCACTTCGCCGTGGATGCCGACGCTGAAGTTCTCGGGATGGAAGCCGCTGGCGATCAGCAGCACGGCGGTGAGCGCTGGGATGATCAGCTTGAACAGGGTGATTGCGGTGTTCGAGCGCGCGAACAGCTTCACGCTCCAGAAGTTGAGCAGGAAGTACGCGATCACCAGCGCGGCGGCGATGGCAAGGCCGATCGGGCTCAGTTCGCCATGGCCGCCGGGTACCTGGTGGTAGAGATCCTTCGCCCACGCCCACTTCCACGAGGACATGTACTGCGCCGAGGCTTCCGCCTCCACCGAGATCACCGAGACGATCGCGATCCAGTTCGCCCACGCCGCGATGAAGCCCACCAGCGAGCCGTGCGAGTAGTGGCCGTAGCGCACCATGCCGCCGGACTCGGGGAACATGGCGCCGAGTTCGGCATAGGTCAGCGCGATGAACAGGATGATCACCGCGCCGATCACCCAGGCCCAGATCGCGCCGGGGCCCGCGATCTGCGCCGCGCGCCAGGCACCGAACAGCCAGCCGGAGCCGATGATCGAACCCAGGCCGGTGAGCATCAGGGCGAACGGGCCGACGTCGCGGCGGATCGAACTGCTGGAAGACATGGAAACTCCTGAAGCGCGCGGGTGCGCATCCCCGAAAGGAGGCGATGGTTGCAGACCGGGGGGCGCCTGTCACCCCGCGAAGGTCATGCGCAGCCGTACGTGGCGGTATCGGCCATGGCTGGATGCCGACGAGAGGCGTGGCAGAAATCCGGCCGCGCGCGGCGTGGGGCCGGGCCGGAGTGGGCTCCCCGCAAGTGCGGGGAGCGCGGTTCTCAGCACTCGATCACGTTCACCGCAAGGCCGCCGCGCGAGGTCTCCTTGTACTTGTCCTTCATGTCGCGGCCAGTGTCGCGCATGGTCTTGATGACCTTGTCCAGGCTCACGCGGTGCTTGCCGTCGCTCTTCAGCGCCATGCGGCTGGCGTTGATCGCCTTCACCGAGCCCATCGCGTTGCGCTCGATGCAGGGGATCTGCACCAGGCCGCCGATCGGGTCGCAGGTGAGGCCGAGGTTGTGCTCCATGCCGATCTCGGCGGCGTTTTCCACCTGGTGGATGCTGCCGCCCAGCGCGGCGGTGAGTCCGCCCGCGGCCATCGAGCAGGCCACGCCCACTTCGCCCTGGCAACCGACTTCTGCGCCGGAGATCGAGGCGTTCTCCTTGTACAGGATGCCGATCGCGGCTGCGGTGAGCAGGTAGTCGATGATGCCGCTCTCGTCGGCCTTGGGGCAGAAGCGCAGGTAGTAGTGGCCAACCGCAGGCACGATGCCGGCCGCGCCGTTGGTGGGGGCGGTGACCACACGGCCACCGGCGGCGTTCTCCTCGTTCACCGCCAGCGCATAGAGGTTGACCCAGTCGAGGATGGTCAGCGGGTCCTTCAATGCGGCCTCGGGCTGGTTGCGCAGTTCCTCGGCCATCGCCGGCGCGCGGCGTGCCACGTGCAGGCCGCCGGGCAGGGTGCCGGGGGAGCGCAGGCCGCGGGTGACGCAGTCCTGCATCGCCTTCCAGATGTTCAGCAGGCCGGCACGGGTCTCCGCTTCGGGGCGCCACACGCTTTCGTTCGCCATCATCAGCTGCGCGATGGTGAGGTGGTGCTTTTCGCACAGCGCCAGCAACTGATCGCCGGTGGAGAACGGATAGGGCTGCTCGGTGGTGTCGGCGACAATGCGGTCTTCCGCCGCCTCGTCGGTGTTGACCACGAAGCCGCCGCCCACCGAGTAATAGTCGCGCGTGGCCAGTTCGTTGCCTTCCGCGTCGTAGGCGGAAAAGCGCATGCCGTTGGTGTGGAACGGCAGCTTCTGGCGCTTGTTGAAGACGAGGTCGGCCTTCTCGTCGAACGCGATCTCGCGCTTGCCGAGCAGGCGGATGCGGCCACTGCCGCGGATGCGTTCGAGAATGCCGGGAATCGCGTCGGCGTCGACGGTGTCCGGATGCTGGCCCTCGAAGCCCAGCAGCACCGCCTTGTCGGTGCCGTGGCCGCGGCCGGTCATCGCCAGCGAGCCGTACAGCTCGGCGCGCACGCGCGCCACGCGATCCAGCACGCCTTTCTCCTCCAGCCAGCGCTCGGCGAAGCGAGCCGCGGCGCGCATCGGCCCCACCGTATGCGAGGAGGACGGCCCGATGCCGATCTTGAACAGGTCGAATACGCTGACGGCCATGATGCGCTGCGAGTGGGAAAGGGAAGCCGTTATTCTACGCGGCACCCATCCGTTTGGCAGTCCATCCGCACCCGCATGTCCGACCTCGTCCTCTACCAGCGCGACTACTGCCACCTGTGCGACCTGGCGCTGGCGGTGTTGGCCGAGGCGCAGGCGCCGGAGTTCGACAGCGTATGGGTGGACGACAGCGCGGAACTGGAGCGCCGCTACGGCACGCGCGTGCCGGTGCTGCGCGATGCGCGCAACGGCCGCGAGCTGGACTGGCCGTTCGACGCGGCGGCGGTGCGGGCCTTCCTCCATTCCTGTTGAAGATCGCGATGCGCGCAGCGCACGCGTTCGCCTCTCCCGCATGCAGAGGAGGATCGGGTTTTATTTCGCCACCAGCACCAGGTGCGCATGCACCTTCACGTCGGCGCCGATCACCGAGGTGTCGGCGTAGTCGCCGCTGCCCACGCCGAAGTCCAGCCGCTTGAGCGTGCCGGCCACGTCGAGGCTGGCGTTCTTGCCTTGCGGCTTGAAGTCCACCGCAAGGCTCACCGGTTTGGTGACGCCGCGAAGGGTGAGCTGGCCATCGGCGACCACCTTGCTGCCCACGCTGCGGAAGCCGGTGGTGACGAAGTGCGCGGTGGGGTACTGCGCCACGTCGAAGAAATCCTTGCCGGGCAGGGCGGACTGCTGGTCCTTGTCGCTAACGGCGACGCTGGCCGTGGTCACGGTCACGTCGAACTTCGAAGAGGCGAGCTGCGCGGGGTCATAGCTGATCGTGGCGCGCCACTGCTTGAAGCTGCCGTCGAAGCTGGCGCCCTGGAAGCTACCGGTGAAGCCCAGCGTGCTGGCGGGCTGCACCGCGTAGTCGGCGGCCAGCGCGGCGCCGGGCAGGGCGAGCGCCAGCAGCAGGCCGGCGCGGAGGCGGTGGATCTTCGTCATGGGCGTTCTCCCTTGTCGTTGCGCAACTTGCCGAACGGCAGCATGCGCCGCAGCACGTCGTCGCCGTCGAACACGTGGTGCTTCAGCGCGGCACCCACGTGACCCACCAGCACCAGCACCAGCAGCCAGAACAGGTATTCGTGCACCGCGTGCGAGAAGTGGCGCAGCGCGTCGTCCTTTGCCGCGATGCCGGGCAGGTTGAACAGCTTGAAGAACTGCAGCGGCTTGCCGGTCACCGAGTTGTACCACCAGCCGCTCACCGGGATGGCCAGCGCCAGCAGGTACAGCAGCGCGTGGATGGCGCGCGCGGCCAGCAGCTGCCAGTGCGGTGCGGGTTCCTCGTGGGGGCGGCCATCGGGCCAGCGCCAGGCCAGGCGCAGCAGCATCAGCGCCAGCACGGTGAGGCCGATCGACTTGTGCAGCGCCAGCCAGTTGATCTTCTGCATCGGATTGCGGGCCAGGTCCATGCACAGGCCGAACACGCCGTTGCCGAGGATGGCCAGCGCCACGATCCAGTGGAAGGACTTGGCGACCGCGCCCCAGTGGTTGGCGTCGCTGCGCAGCTTCATGGGGAATCCTTGGAGGCTGGGGTGCCGGCGGAGGAATGATCGTCGCGGATCGCCTCCAGTTCCATCCATACGGACACGCGATGGCCGATCGAATTTGGGAAGGCCGTGATGCCGAAGTCGGTGCGGTCGAGGCTGGCGGTGGCCGAGAAGCCGGCGACGGTATGCATGCCGTACAGCGTGCGTCCCACGCGGTTGAGGCAGAACGTGATGTCGAGCGGGCGGCTCACGCCGTGCAGGGTGAGCGTGCCGTGCAACACGCCGTGGCCGGCGTCGGTGCGTTCCACCGAACGGCTGACGAAATGCGCCTCGCGGTTCTGCGCGCAATCCAGCAGGGCATGTCCGCAGGCCGCCTTGTTCCAGCCGGCGTCACCCATGTCTACGCCGGCCAGGTCGATGTCCAGCTCCGTGCTTGCGTGGTCCAGGTCGTCCGGATCCAGGCGCAGCCAGCCGCGCGCGATGTGTAACCGCCCGAACGGCCGCGAATATCCATCGTGGTCGATGCTGAAGACGATCTGGCTGTGCACGGTGTCGTAGCGGTACTCGTGCGTGCCGGCGAACGCGGCCATCGACGGCATGACCAGCAACGGCAACAACCAGCGTGTGAAATGCGAGCGGGACATGCTGCGAAGTCTGGATGATTGCCCGCACGGGCGCCAGCTTCGGGGTTGGAACGCAGTGTTCGCACCGGGAGGCCGGAAGCCGCCGAGGCGAGGCAGGGCGCGCTCGCCCGGATGTCGCCATTTTTGGCATGATGGAACGAGGGGCAGGGGATACACCATGTTTGCATCGCTCGTGCTGGCCGCCGTTTTGTCCGCCGCTGCGCCGGCGGCGGGTGCCAGCGGCATGGAGCATGCAGGTGTCGCGGTGTCGGGCGGTGCTCCGGCCGCCGGCCTGCTGCCCACGCCACAGTTCCGTCACTATGGCCAGGCCGACGGCATCCCTTCCGGGGCGGTGCATGCCATCGCGCAGGACCACAACGGCGTGATGTGGTTCGGTTCGGACGAAGGCCTGGTCCGCTACGACGGGGTCAACTTCCAGCTGTTCAGCCATTCGCCGGATGATCCCGATTCGCTGCCGGCCGACCAGATCTATGCGCTGTACGTCGATCGCGACAATCGCATCTGGGCCGGCGGCGTCACCAGTGGCCTGATCGTCTATGACCAGCGCAGCCACCGCTTCCGCGACTGGACGCACGATGCGAAGAGGCCGGACAGCCTCTCCGGCAACGAGGTCTGGAGCATCGCGCAGACCATCGATGGCGATGTATGGGTGGCCACGCAGGCCGGGCTGGATCGCATGCATCCGGATCTCGGCGGCTTCGACCACGTCGCGTTGCCGACGGCGTCATCGGCGGCGGCTTCCGGTACGTCTGCTTCCGTGGCGGTGCGTGCCCTGCTGGCCGATGCCGATGGCCGGCTGTGGATCGGCGCGACCAACGGGCTGTTCGTGCGCGAGCCGGACGGAAGCATGCATGCCGTGCCGGTGGCGGCGGGTTTTCACGGCGATCTGCACAAGATCTGGCGCATCCAGGGCCACCCGGGCGAGATTCGCGTGGCGACCTACGGCGGGTTGCTGGTGATCGGCAGGGATGGCGTGGCCCGACCGTTCGCCGGCGAGCAGCTGACGGCCCTGAAGGCCTCCATCACCGCCAGCACGCGTGATGCACAGGGACGGCTGTGGCTGGCCGGCACCAAGGGCGTCCTGCTTGCCGACGGTGATCGTGGCCTGCAGCACATCGCCAGCCATCCGCTGCTGCCGGGTAGCCTGCCCGGCGAGCGGATCTGGCAGGTGATGCGCGATCGCGAGGGCGCCCTGTGGTTTGCCCTCGACCAGGGCGGCCTGGCCTACCTGCCGCCGAACTGGAGCGGCTTCACGCGTTTCACGCATATCCCGGACGACCCGAACAGCCTGGTCGGCATTTCCGCGATGACCGTGCTTGCCGGCCACGATGGCCGTTTGCTGGTCGGCGGCTCCAATGGCTGGATCGACGCGTTGGACACGCGCAGCGGCGAGGTACAGCACCTGTCGAATGTCCTGCACAGCAACATCACCTCGATGGCGCAGGATGCCGGGGGCCGGTTGTGGATCACCGAGAGCGGCGCGGTGGTCCGGCTGGATCGGGGCAAGGCGGCAGAGTTGGATATCGCCAGGGCGGGCATGACGCGCCCGGTGTTCGTCAGTGCGCCGGGCGATGGCAGGATCTATGTGGCCTCGTGGGGCGAGGGCATCTTCGCGATCGATCCTGACAGCCTGGCGATCACGCCCGTGCCGCTGCCGAAGGGCGTGGACGGCGTGGCGATCGCCGACCAGCTCCGTGCGCACGATGGCGCGCTCTGGTACGCCAGCGGCGGCGGCCTGCTGCGACTGGATGAGCACGGCGGCCGCATGGACATGGTGCCCGGCGTGCCGCATGCCGAAGTGATTGCCGTCGATTTCGATGCGGGCGGCTTCTGGGCGGTGTCGCAGCAGGCGCTGTCGCACTACCACTATGCGAACGGCGTGGCGGCGCGCGACCAGTCCATCGACCTGCGCCACCAGCCGTTCTTGCCCAACCTTATGTCGATCCGCGCCGACCGGCAGGGCAACGTGTGGTTTTTCGCCAACCCAGGCCTGTGGCGGATGGATGCGCACACGCATCGCTTCAGCAGCTTCGGCGTGGCGCAGGGATTGTTGAACACCGAGTTCACCAACGGCTCGACCGCGGTGTTTCCGGATGGCAGCGTCTCCGCCGCCACCAACGGTGGCGTGGTGGCGTTTCATCCTGACGAATTGCCGCAAGACGCGCCGGCAGTGGTTCCGCAACTGACGCTCAGCAGGCTCAGCGTGAATCGTGCCGGGCGCGTCCAGACGCTTGATGCCGTACCGGGGCACGAGATACGCGTCGGCTGGCGCGACCGCGATCTGCGCGTGCAGACCCGGCTCGCCTCCTACGTTGATCCCGTCGCCAACCGTTACCGCTACCGCCTGCTCGGGTTCGATACCGACTGGGTCGACGTTGGCGATCGGGGTGAGCGCGAGTTTGCCGGGCTGCATTCGGGTGACTACGCCTTGCAGGTAAAGGCCGAGAACGCCGACGGCACGTGGTCGCACCTGTCGCAACCGCTGCGGATCCACGTGGAGGCGCCGCCGTGGCTGCGCTGGTGGGCGTGGCTGCTGTACGTGCTGGCACTGGCGGCGGCGGTGGGCTGGATCATGTGGGCGTGGCGGCGCCGGCTGGCGCAGCGCCACCGCATCGAGCTGATCGAGCAGCGGCGCGTGCTGGCCGAGCAGGCGAGCGCGGCGAAGACGCAGTTCCTGGCCACGCTGAGCCACGAGATCCGCACGCCGATGACCGGGGTGATGGGCATGGCCGAGCTGCTGCTGAACACGCCACTGGATGCGAGGCAGCAGGACTACACCCAGGCCATGCAGCGCTCCGGCGGCATGCTGCTGAAGCTGCTCAACGACGCGCTGGACCTGGTGCGCATCGACGCCGGCCGGCTGGAGCTGGAGCCGGCGCCGTTCGAGCCGCGCCAGCTGGTAGAGGACGTGGCACAGCTGGAACAGGGCCTGGCCTGGAGCAAGGGCCTGCGCTTCGAGGTGATGATCGCCGACGACCTGCCCGCGCAGGCGGTGGGCGACGCGGTGCGCATCAAGCAGGTGCTGCTGAACCTCGCGAACAACGCGCTGAAGTTCACCACGCACGGCAGCATCACGCTGCGCGCCACGCGCAGCGGCGACAACCTGCTGTTCAGCATCAGCGACACCGGACCGGGCATCCCCGAAGGCAGCCAGGCACGGCTGTTCCAGCGCTTCGAGCAGGAAGAGAGCCCGCAGCGCCGAGCGGGCAGCGGTCTGGGCCTGGCGATCTGCCGGGAGCTGGTGGAGATGATGGGGGGCAGCATCGAGCTGCAGTCGCGGCTGGGCCACGGCAGCACCTTCCTGGTGCGGCTGCCGCTGATCGAGGTGGGCGACGCGCCCGCGGAGTCTGCCTCGCCATCACCGGCGGGCGCACATCCCCTGCGCCTGCTGCTGGTGGAGGACGACACGATCGTGGCGGCGGTGATCAGCGGCCTGCTGCAGCAGCAGGGCCACACGGCGTGCCACGTGGCGAACGGCCTGCTGGCATTGGCCGAGCTGGACCGCCACCGCTACGACGCGGTGCTGCTGGACCTGGACCTGCCGGGCGTGGACGGTTTCCAGGTGGCGCGGCTGATCCGCCAGCGCGAGACGGGGATACGCCTGCCGATCGTGGCGGTGACGGCGCGTTCGGGCGAGGCGGACGAGGCGCGTGCCCGCGAGGCCGGCATGGACGGCTTCCTGCGCAAGCCGCTCAGCGGCGACGAGCTGGCGGCGATGCTGGCGCAGGTGCCGTGCGGAGCGGACGAGGGTGCAAAGACGACGATCGCAGCCGGGCAGGCACCGTCGCCGGTCGCTCCCGCTTGAGAACCCGACGGATGCGGCACACCGTCCGCATTCGCTTCCGTTGCCCCGATTTGGCATGATCCGTCGTCAAGGCGGTGCAGGTTGTGCGGGGTTGCCGCGCATGCCGGGTAAACCGTGCAAGGGGATGATGATGGGACGCAGGCCGGTAGTGTCTGCAGGTCTGCTCGGCCTGCTCCTGGTCATCGCGGTTCCCGCGTCGGCGAGGGCGGCGGCCACGCCAGTACCCGCCACGGCGGCGACACCCATGGTCACGCCGCAGTTCCGCCGCTACGGCGTGCCCGATGGCCTGCCCAGTTCCAATGTCTATGCCGTGGTGCAGGACCATGCCGGGGCGATCTGGTTCGGCACCAAGGGTGGCATCGCGCGCTATGACGGCGTGCACTTCAAGGTGTTCCGGCACGTGGCGAACGACCCGGGTTCGCTGTACGACAATGGCATCGCCTCGCTGCTGGTGGACAACCACAACCGCCTGTGGGCGGCGGGGCTCAATGCGGGACTGAACCGCTACGACGCGGCCACCGGCAAGTTCGAGCACTGGGGACACGATCCGGACGATCCCGCCAGCCTGGCCAGCGACCGCATCTGGTCGATCGCGCAGACGCCGGACGGCACGCTGTGGGTGGGCACTGGCCATGGGCTGGATCGCATGCGGCCGGATGGCCGCGGCTTCGACCACGTGAGTTACCGGGCGCCCGATGGCAAGACCGAAGGCTTCGGCGCGGTGGGGGCGCTCCATGTCGATGGCCGCGGGCAGCTGTGGATCGGCGGTGACCTCGGGGTATTCCGTCGCGACACACAGGGACGGATGCACCAGGTGCTGGCCGCCGATCCACAGCAGTCGATGTCGGCCTGGAGCATCAACGGCAATGGCGACGAGATCCGCATCGCCACCATCCGCGGACTGATGGTGGTGGGGCCGGACGGTCTGGCGCGGCACTTCGGCGGCACGGCGATTCCCGTCACCAATGTGATGGCCAGCGTGCGCGACGGGGCCGGACGGCTGTGGGTCGGCACGCAGCGCGGGCTGTTCATGCAACAGCGGCCGGGCGCCTCGGTGATGGCGGTGACCGACCAGCCCGTGCTGCGTGGCGACCTGCCCGGCACCTGGGTGTGGCAGATGCTGGTCGACCGCGCAGGCGGGTTATGGCTGGCGCTGCTCGACGGCGGGGTCGGCTACCTGGCCCCTGGCTGGGACAGCTTCAGCCGCTTCACCCACATCCCGGACGACCCGGCCAGCCTGCGCGACTCGATCGCCACCACCATGGCGCGCGGCAAGGACGGACGGCATGTCTGGGTGGGCGAGCGCGCCGGTCGGGTGGATCGGCTCGATCCCGTCACCGGACAGGTGGAGCACAGCTTCTCGGATCTCGGCGGCGACGTGGTCGGCATGACCGAGGACGTGCGCGGGCGGCTGTGGGTGGTGCTGCAGGGCGGGATCGAAGTGTGCGACGGCGAGCGGCACAGCTGCGTGCGCGTCGAGCCGGGCGGCAGCGGCATGCGGAGTCCGCTGGAGGTGGAGCCGGGTCCGGACGGCAAGATGTACGCACGCACCTTCGGCGAGGGCATCTTCCTCATCGATCCGGATACGCTGGCGGTTAGCGCGGTGCCGATGGATCAGCCCAACGAGAAGGTGCGCTGGGGCAGCCAGATGACGCTGCAGGACGGCGTGTTCTGGTACGCCAGCGACGGCGGCATGATGCGCCTGGACAGCGCGCGCGGCCGCTTCGTGATGGCGCCCGGCGCGCCGCAGGGGCAGAGCGTGGACGCGTTTGCGTTCACCCCGCACGGCATGTGGATGGCCAACGCGAACGGCCTGGTGCACTACCGCATCGACGGCGGCAGCCTGGTGCGGGACCGCGCGGTGGATGCGGCGCATGGCTGGCCGTCGGTCAACGTGGCGGATCTGAAGGTCGACGACCGGAACCGCGTCTGGGTGTTCGGCCATGACGGCCTGTGGCGCTACGATCCGGCGGACGGGCACTTCCGCTCCTTCGGCCTGCAGGACGGGCTTGCCGACGGCGAGTTCTCGCGCGGCTACGCCGCCATGCCCAGCGGCTACCTGTACGCGCCGACCCTGGGCGGTGTGGTGGCCTTCGATCCGGACCGGATCGGCGAACAGAAGGTGGTGCCGCCACTGGCCATCACCGGCATCAGCGTGCGCCGGCATGGCGCGCGGCAATCGTTGCCGATCGATGCGGGCGTGGTGAACGTGGGCTGGCGCGACCGCCAGCTGGGTATCCAGGCGCGCGTGTACTCGTACCTCGATCCCGAGGACAACCACTACCGCTTCTTCCTGCACGGCTTCGACTCCGGCTGGGTGGACGTGGGCAACCAGGGCGAGCGCGACCTCTCCGGCCTGGGCGGCGGTGACTACACACTGGACGTGATGGCGGCGGGCGCCGACGGCACGTGGTCGCACCTGTCGCAACCGCTGCGGATCCACGTGGAGGCGCCGCCGTGGCTGCGCTGGTGGGCGTGGCTGCTGTACGTGCTGGCACTGGCGGCGGCGGTGGGCTGG
>DATEKS010000144.1:0-8694 GCA_035277325.1 Rhodanobacter sp. | reverse complement strand
CGAGGAAACCGCGCAGCTGGCGCTGGCCGCGCTGGCCGACCCGCCGCCACTGCAGCAGGCCGGCGAGATCTACGACGCCACCCCCGGCGAACTGCTCGCCCTGCTCGACCAGCATGCCGATGCCGGCACCGTGCTGCTGGTGGGCCACAATCCCGGCATCGAGCGGCTGGTGGCGCTGCTGGTGGAAGGCCGTTCGGACGACTTCCGCGGCATGCCACCGGCCGGCTTGGCCGTGCTGCACCTCAGCAGCGGCCCGCTGGAACCGGCCAGCGCGCGGCTGGATGCATTCTGGTCGCCACGCTGAATCCCGCTTTGCCCGACGCCCTCCCCGAGCCATGCCTGGGGAGGAGGTTTCCGACGCCCCGCCCTGTCCACCGTTCATGACGTCCCGCTGGCTGCTGCTCCCTCTCCTGCTGCTCGTCGTACTGCTGCAAGGCTGCACGCTGAGCCGTGCCCAGATCCGCGAGGCCGGCGCCATCGTCGCCGCCAGCCCCGGCCGCGAGGACACCTGCCACCAGGCTGACCGCTGCGCCACGCCCTCGCCGCTGCTGCAGGCTGCGCAGCAGGCGATCGCCGAATCCACGCCCGGGCACCCGGTCAACACCGTCACCCTGCTCGACGACAGCGAGGCCGCACTGGTGGCGCGCCTCAGCCTGATCCGCGCCGCGCAGCACAGCATCGACGTGCAGACCTACATCTGGGACCAGGACGACATCGGCCAGCTGGTGCTCGACGAACTGGTGCAGGCCGCGCGGCGCGGCGTGCAGGTGCGCATCCTCGCCGACCAGCTGTTCTCCTTCAACGACCTCGGCCTGCTCGACCGCCTCGCCCGGGTCAGCCCCAACCTCGAGGTGAAGCTGTACAACCCCACCTTCCACGATGCGCAGACACCACCGCTGCAATTCGCCGCCGGCATCGTCTGCTGCTTCATGAAGTTCAACCAGCGCATGCACAACAAGCTGCTGCTGGTGGACGACACCATCGGCATCACTGGCGGGCGCAACTACCAGAACCGCTACTTCAACTGGGATCCGGACTTCGACTACCTCGACCGCGACGTGATGGCCGGCGGCCCGGTGGGCCGCGAGATGGCCGACAGCTTCGCGCTGTTCTGGAACCACAAGCGCTCCGTGCCGCTGATCCGCCTGCGCGACGTCAACCGGCGCATCCGCAGCGACCGCGCTCCGCCCGGCTGGGCCACGCCGCACTACACCGATCCCGCTCGGGTGGCGCGCGCCCAGGCCGAAGCAGAAGACCCCGACTGGCTCGCCGCATGGATCGGCGACGACACCCTGCGCGTGAGCCAGGTGAACTACTTCAGCGACCTTCCGGCCAAGACCGACGGGCCGCACAAGCGCAACGCGCGCGACCTCACCGCCCACCTGATGCGCATGGTCGCCGGCGCCAAGCACGAGGTGGTGCTGCAGACGCCCTACCTGGTGCTCAGCAAGCGCGCGCAGGACATCTTCAAGCGCCTGCACAAGGAAGATCCGCCGCCCAGCATCGTCGTCTCCACCAACTCGCTGGCCGCCACCGACGCGTTCGCGGTGTACGGGCTGTCCTACAAGCACCGCCGCCGCTACCTCACCGAATTCGGCTTCCAGATCCACGAACTGAAACCGCATGCCGACAGCGCCGCCGACGCGTTCGAGGAAGCGAACGAGGCCCAGGACGACGGTCCCGCCGGTCAGCCCATCGCCGCGTCCGGCAAGCCCGGCAAGTCGCGCCAACGCTTTCCCGGCAACGAGCGCCGCCCCGGCGTGTTCGGCAGCCACGGCAAGCGCAACCGCCCCGCGCCGCTGCGCAGCGGCGGCCGCCGCTACAGCCTGCACGCCAAGTCGATGGTGGTGGACGACAGTTTCGCGATGGTCGGTTCGCACAACTTCGACCCGCGCTCCGACCACTACAACACCGAGGCCGGCGTGATCGTCTACGACCCGCGCTTCGCCAGCGAAGTGCGTGCCTCCATCCTCGAGGACACCCTGCCGCAGAACGCCTGGACCATCGCCAAGCGCGAACCCGTGATCCCCGTGCTCGGCAACATCAGCCAGGCCATCGGCAACCTCTCCGCGCAACTGCCGCTGTTCGACCTGTGGCCCTTCCGCTACGCCACCAGCTACGAGATCAAGCCCGGCTGCGCGCCGCTGGCACCCGACAACCCGAAATTCCAGGAGTGCTACACGTCGGTGGGCGACTTCCCCGACGTGGCGATCTCGCCGAAGCTGATCTACACGCGGCTGATCACCGCGTTCGGGGCGGGGGTGAAGGGAATCTTGTGAGGCAGGAGGCGCCCGTTACAGCGCCTGAGCCACCTGCTGCCCGCCGCTGGTAAAGCGCATCGGCAGGTCGCCGCTGAAGCCGTCCGGATGATCGGCCGGCACGGCGAAGCGCCAGTCGCGCACGATGGCCAGCGCGTGGGCATCGAGCACGGGATCGCCGCTGGATTCCGCCAGCGCCACGTCGGTGACGCGGCCGCTGCCGTCGATGGCGAGATGCAGCAGCACGCGTCCGTGCAGATGGCCTTCCATCCGCGACCACGACATCGGCGTTTCCGGCATGGCCACCGGCACCAGCTCGGGCGGCGAGGCGGTGTCCGCGGCCTGCGCGGTGGTCACGACAGGAGGCAGCACGGCGCGGTGCACCACGACCGGGTTGGCCAGCGGCCTGCGCGCGGCCTGCCGCCGCACCGCCACGCGTCCACGCGGTCGCACGGCGGCGCGTTGCGCGGCAGGCACGAAACCCGCCACGCGCTCGCTGGGACCGGTCCAGCCGGTGCTGAAACCGCTGAGCCACTGCGTGCCGGCGATGCCGACGGCCAGCGCGACAAGGCTCAGGGTGGTGGTGGTGCGCAAGCGAAGCATGGCGGCCTTTATGCACCCGCACGGGCGAATCGTGGCTGAAGCTAGCGTTCCAGGATCGCGGTGACGCCCATGCCGCCGGCGGTGCAGATCGAGATCAGTCCGCGGCCCGCGCCCTTCTGCTCCAGCAGCTTCGCCAGTGTGGCGATGATGCGCGCGCCGGTGGCGGCGAACGGGTGGCCCACGGCGAGGCTGGAGCCGTGCACGTTGAGCTTGCCCGGGTCGATCGCGCCCAGCGGCGCGTCCAGGCCCAGCCGGTTCCTGCAGTAGTCGGCCGACTCCCACGCGCGCAGCGTGCACAGCACCTGGGCGGCGAAGGCCTCGTGGATCTCGTAGTAGTCGAAGTCCTGCAAGGTGAGGCCGTTGCGCTTCAGCAGGCGCGGCACCGCCACGGTGGGCGCCATCAGCAGGCCTTCGCCATGCACGAAGTCCACCGCGGCCACCTCGGCGTCGCGGAACCAGGCCTGCACCTTGAGGCCGCGCTGCACAGCCCATTCCTCGCTGGCCAGCAGCACCGCAGCGGCGCCGTCGGACAGGCCGGTGGAATTGCCCGCGGTGAGCGTGCCCTGGCCCGACGTCTTGTCGAAGGCAGGCTTGAGCTGCGCGAGCTTTTCCAGCGTGGAATCCGGGCGCAGGAAGCCGTCTCGCTTGATGCCGCGGAACGGCACGATCAGGTCCTCGAAGAAGCCGGCGTCGTAGGCGGCGGCGAGCTTCCTGTGGCTGTCCAGCGCCAGCCGGTCCTGCGCCTCGCGGTCGACATGCCACTGCTTCGCCATCTGCTCGCAGTGGTCGCCCATCGACTTGCCGGTGCGCGGCTCGGCCACGCCGGGGAAGGACGGCTTGAGCTCCTTCAGCGAGAAGCGGTGCAGCGCGACCTTCAGCTTGTCCTGCAGGGTCTTCGCGCGATTGATCGCCAACAGGCGCTTGCGCAGGCGCGTGCCGTAGACGATCGGCACGTCGCTGGTGGTGTCCGAACCGGCGGCGATGCCGGCCTCGATCTGCCCCACCGCGATCTTGTTCGCCACGATGATCGCGTTGTCCAGCGAGGTGCCGCAGGCGCGCGCAGTGGTGATGCCCGGCGTGGTGGGGGCGAGGCCGGAAGAGAGCAGCGCCTCGCGCGCGAGGTTCCAGTCGCTGGCGTGCTTGATCACCGCACCCAGCGCCACCTCGCCCAGCTCCACGCCGTGCAGGCCGTAGCGCTCGACCAGGCTGCCGAGCACCTTCACCGACATGCCGAAGTTGCCCACGTCCGCGTAGGTGGTGTTGTTGCGACAGAACGGAATCCGCACACCGCCGATCACGCCCACGCGCCGTTGCATCTGTTCCATGTCCAGGAAGATCCAGAACCAAGCCCTGCGTGCAAGGCTAACCCGCGCCGCCACGACGCGAAAGCGCGGCAGGCCGCACAAGTGGATTCCCATTCACCGAAAACGGCCGGCGCGGCGCGAGGGCTCAGCGAACCCGCTTGCTAGAATGGCGGTTTTCTCCTCCCGGATCGCCCCGCCGTGGAAGCCTCTTCGCTGATCGCCCTGCCTATCGTGCTCGCGCTTGAAACGCAGGGCGGCGCCGCGCCGCGCGCCAGCCTCAGCCGCGACGAGGCGGACGCGCTGGCCGCGCTGATCGCCGCCGATCTGCATACGCTGCTGCCGCAGGTGGCGCAGGCGCGGCTGGTGCTGGCGGGCGCACTGTTCGATCCGGTCGAGCTGCTGCGCCCCGGCTTCCCGGTCTGGGCCACGCTGGACGAACTGGGCCGGCGCGTGCCACGTGCCGGCGTGGAACAGGTGGTGGCGTTCGGCAGCCACGAGGGCCACATGCCGGCACAGCCGCTGGAACCGTCGCCGCAGTACGCCGACGGGCCGATGCGCCTGCTGCCGCTGTCGCTGCTGGCGCCGGAGGCGCTGGCGGAAGAACTCGCCGAGCAGATCGAAGTGCAGCTGGTCGGCCGCGGCGAGGCCGGCGAACGCACCGCCGACTGGCTGATGCGCACGCTGGGCATGCAACTGGAACACGCGCGCTACCTTAGCCGCAACGACCTGATGGCGCTCACCTGCGTGCAGTACGAGCACGTCAACCTCGCGCCGCTGTGGAGCCTGCTGGAAGCGGCCCTGCTCACGCCGTACCGCGAGGAGGACGTGCTCAGCGCGCGCGGCCTCGCGCTGCGCTACGAAGGCGGCCGGGTGCTGGCGCAGTCGCCCGCCGCATGGCTGGCCGCGCAGGACGGCGAGCCCGCGGAGCGCGCGCACGGTTTCGCCGGCATCGTGTTCGAGCTGCGCCAGTACGCCGCGCTGCTGGACGCGCATGCCTTGCCGCTGCGTCTGCAGTCGGCCCCGGAAGCGGATGGCGCGGATGGCTGGTTGCTGGAGCCGACGGCCACCGCCGATCCGGCGTACGACGCACCGCAGCTGTACGCGCACGAGGCACCCGGCCTCGGTGTGGTGGCGGTCACCGTGGCGCAGCACGGCGAAGGCGGCCGCGCGCACGTGCTCGCGCATGGCTATCCGCTGCAACCGCGGGCGCTGGGACCGCTGCTGGCAGCACTGTCCGCGCGCTACGGCAGCGCCGCCGAACTGCAGGCGCCGGGCCGCATCGTGCTGGACGGGCACGGCCGCCTCTCCGCGCCCGCGATGCCCCTGCACTGAGAGCCTGCTGCCGGGTAGCGCCCGACGCAAAAAGATGCGCAGGCGCAATAAGTTGCCTGCACGGATCGTTCACGCTGCGGCCCGTGCAAACCGGCGCCCGGCAGGCGCATGATGCATGGCGCGGGCCATGGAGGGTTCGCCACGCCGGGCACACGTGTATCAGGCGGCGGACAACAGGGGCGGCGAGCGGATCTTTGCAGGCAGCGAAGATGTCCACGGCAGTGCAGTCCACCGACAATGATCAACCCGCTTCCGCGTTTCCGGCGGAGTTGCTGGAGCATGTGCTGCAGAACGCGCCGGCGCTGATCGCCTGCATCGACAGCGAGCTGCGCTTCCGCTACCTCAACGAGACCCATCGCCGCTGGTTCGGCGTCGATCCCGCGCAACTCGTCGGCCGCCGCGTCAGCGAGGCGCTGGACGTGCAGAGTTACCTCGGTGCCCGCGCTGCGCTGATGCAGGCGTTGGGCGGCCAGCCGACGCATTACGAGGGCGAACTGGCCTGCGGCAGGCTACGCCGCTATGTGCACGGGCATTTCCAGCCGGATCTCGACGCCGCCGGCCGCGTGCGCGGCGTCATCACCGTGTTCACCGACATCACCGAGCGACACGCGCTGGAACTGCAGCTGCGCGAGAGCGAGCAGCGCTTCTTCCAGGCCTTCCAGCACGCCGCGATCGGCATGGCGCTGATCCACCCCGACGGCCAGTTCATGCGCGTCAACGCCGCGCTGTGCGCGATGCTCGGTTGTACCGATGCGGAGCTGCTCGCGCGCAACTGGCGCGATGTCACCCACCCGGACGACCTCGCCGCCAGCGAGGCGCTGGCGCGCCAGCTGGTCGACGGCGACCGCGAGGCCTACCGCACCGAGAAGCGCTACCTGCACCACGACGGCCACGCCGTACACGTGCACCTCAGCGTGTCGCAGGTGCGCGACGACGCCGGCCGGCTGCGCTACGTGGTCACCCAGGTGCAGGACATCAGCCAGCGCCGCCACTTCGAGGACACGCTGTTCCGCGAACGCCAGCTCGCCGAGGCCACGCTCAACTCGATCGGCGACGCTGTGATCACCACCGACCCCGGCCTGCACGTGACCTCGCTCAACCCGATCGCCGAGGCGATGACCGGCTGGAGCGCCGGCGAGGCCAGGGGCCGGCGCATGGACGAGGTGTTCCGGCTGCGCGATGCGGACAGCGGCGCGGTGGTGGCGAACCCGCTGCGCGAGGCGATCCGCCGCAACGCGATCGTGAACATGTCCGGCAAGGTGGTGCTCGCCCACCGCAACGGCTTCGAGACGCCGATCGAGGATTCCGCCGCGCCGATCCACGACCACGCCGGCAACGTGATCGGCGGCGTGCTGGTCTGCCACGACGTCAGCGAGAACCGCGCGCTGGCGCTGAAGATGATCCACCTCACCCAGCACGACACGCTTACCGGCCTGCCCAACCGGAGCCTGCTGCCGGTGCGCATCGAGCAGGCGGTGACCCGGGCCGCCCTGCACGACCGGCGCTGCGCGCTGCTGTACCTGGACATGGACCACTTCCGCCGCATCAACGAGGCGATCGGCTACGAAGGTGGCGACCGGGTGATGCAGGCGGTGGCGCAGGGCCTGCGCGAGACGCTGCGCGAGGACGATACCCTGTACCGCTACCTCGGCGACGAGTTCGTGCTGCTGCTGCCGCGCGTGGACGAATCCTGCGAGGCCACCGCACTGGCCGAACGGCTGCTGCGCCAGTGCGCGCGCGTCGTGCTGCCGGGCACGCCGTCGCTGCAGGTGGGCGCCAGCATCGGCATCAGCGTGTTCCCGGACGATGCCGGCGACGCCGACGCCCTGCTGCGCCATGCAGGCACCGCGATGTACGAGGCGAAGGTGGCCGGCCGCGGCGGCTGGCGCCGCTACACCGCCGCGATGAGCGAACGCGCCGCCACCCTGCGCAACATCGAACAGTCGCTGCGCGAGGCGCTGGCGCACGAGGCGCTGGCGCTGCACTACCAGCCGATGGTGGACGCGCACAGCGGCCGCATCGTCGGTGCCGAGGCACTGCTGCGCTGGCAGGTCGACGGCCACGACGTGTTCGTGCCGGACCAGTTCATCCCGGTGGCCGAGGACAGCGGACTGATCGCCGAACTCGGCGAGTGGGTGCTGCACCAGGCCTGCCTGCAGTCGCGGCAGTGGCGGCAGCGCCGGCACCCGATACCGATCTCGGTGAACGTGTCGCCGCTGCAGTTCCGCCACGAACGCTTCTTCCCGCAACTCGACGCGCTGATGAGCACCTACGGCATCGGCACGGGCGAACTGGAGCTGGAGCTGACCGAGCGCACCATGATGGCCGGCGGCGACGCCACCACCCGGCTGCTGCAGCGCATCCGCCAGCGCGGGGTGCGGCTGTCGCTGGACGATTTCGGCACCGGCTACTGCAGCCTGTCCTACCTCAAGCACTTTCCGGTCGACGCGCTGAAGATCGACCGCAGCTTCGTGCACGACGTGATCGCCGACGCCGATACCGCCGCGATCACCCGCGCGATCGTCGCGATGGCGCGCAGCCTCGGCAAGACGGTGATCGCCGAGGGCGTGGAGACCGACGCGCAGGCCGACTTCCTGCGCGAGGCAGGCTGCACCCTGCTGCAGGGCTTCCGCTATGGCACGCCGATGCCCGCGGCCGAACTCGAGAACTGGCTCGCCGCCACGGCGGCCTGACGCCCACCGACGACCGCCTTCAACACACCGCGCTTGCATCGCCCGGCGCGGCTGCGTACCCTGCGCGCTCCCATCCACCCAGCCAGCAGGAGGAATCAGCCGATGAATGTTGTTGCCGCCTCCGCCGGGTCGATGCGCGCCTGATCGTTTCCGCCAGCTTCGCGCTGGCGCGTCCCATCCCTCCGCTTCGCCTCCCGGCGTTCCGCCGTTCTCCCGCGGGAGAACGCGTTCCGTTCCGCTTCCGGGATCACGCATGCCTTTCCAGACTTTCTCCCTGCACCAGCTCGGCTGGCGGCCGCAGTACGCGCACGCCTCGACGCTGGACGACTTCGAAGCCTGCTACCCGGCGCGCGTCACCGCGGTGCGGCGCGGCAGCGTGGCGCTGCTGTCCTCGCGCGGCGCCGGCACGGCCGCGCTCGCATGGCAGCTGGCCGGTGCCGGCATCGTTCCCGGCGACTGGGTGATGGTGGAACGCGCCAGCGGCCGCGTGACCGGCGTGCTGCC
>DATEKS010000143.1:0-3512 GCA_035277325.1 Rhodanobacter sp. | reverse complement strand
TCGTCACCCACCTTCAGCTTCATTTCCTTCACCGTGCCGGCGAACGGCGCGGGCACTTCCATCGTGGCCTTGTCCGATTCCAGTGTGATCAGGCTCTGGTCCTTGGTGACGCTGTCGCCTGCCTTCACCAGCACCTCGATCACCGGCACGCCCTCGTGGCCGCCGATGTCGGGCACACGGGCCTCGCGCACGCCGCCGGCCGCGGACTTCGGCGCTTCGTTGCGCGCGGGTTCCGCAGCCTTCGCGGGGGCGGGAGCCGCCGGCTTCGACGCTTCTTGCTTCGACGCCTCCGCCGGGGCGGGAGCGGGAGCGGGAGCGGGAGCAGGCTTCGCGTCGCCACCGTCGGCCTCGACCAGCGCGATCACCGCGCCTTCGGAGACTTCGTCGCCCACCTTCAGCTTCACTTCCTTCACCGTGCCGGCGAACGGCGCGGGGACTTCCATGGTGGCCTTGTCCGATTCCAGCGTGATCAGGCTCTGTTCCTTCTCCACCCGGTCGCCGGGCTTGATCATCACCTCGATCACCGGCACGTTGTCATGGCCGCCGATGTCGGGTACGCGGGCTTCTTGGATGTCGGCCATGGTGTCTCCTGCGAATGGCGAGGGCAGACCGCGCGGGGGACAGGGGGCGGCCGCAAGGCTTCCATCATAGCGAACGGGGCGCCCCAGCGGCAGCTTTCGCCGCCCGCGGAGCGCATGCGCATACGTATGCAAGGCGTGACGAAAGTCCCGTGACGTGAGGCCCATGCGGCCCCCCGATCCGCTCGTCCACACTGTGCCCACCAGCCCATCATCGCCCACGGCACAAGGGAAGCCATGCTCAGCATCCGCAGCCTGTCCAAGACCTACGCCAACGGCGTGCGTGCGCTGCGCGACATCTCGCTGGACATCCCGAACGGCATGTTCGGCCTGCTGGGCCCGAATGGTGCGGGCAAGTCCTCGCTGATGCGCACCATCGCCACCCTGCAGGACCCGGACGAGGGCACGATCCGGCTGGACGACATGGACCTGCTGGCCGACAAGCAGGCCACCCGCCGCCTGCTCGGTTACCTGCCGCAGGAATTCGGCGTGTACCCGAAAGTCTCGGCCGAGGCGATGCTGGACCACTTCGCGGTGCTGAAGGGCGTGATCGCGAAGGGGGAGCGGCGCGAGCTGGTGGAGGCGCTGCTGCGCCAGGTGAACCTGTGGGACGTGCGCAAGCGCAAGCTGGGCAGCTACTCCGGCGGCATGCGCCAGCGCTTCGGCATCGCCCAGGCGCTGATCGGCGACCCGCGCCTGGTGATCGTGGACGAACCCACCGCGGGCCTCGATCCCGAGGAACGCAACCGCTTCCTCAACCTGCTCGCCGAGATCGGCGAACGTGTGGTGGTGATCCTGTCCACCCACATCGTGGAGGACGTCACCGACCTGTGCCAGCGCATGGCGATCATCGGCCAGGGCCAGCTGCTGCTGGCCGGCGAGCCGCGCGAGGCGATCCGCGCACTGGAGGGCCGGGTCTGGCGGCGCACGATCGACAAGGCCGCGCTGGACGGCTACCGCGCCCGCATGAACATCCTGTCCACCCGACTCGCCGGCGGCCGCACCCTGCTGCACGTGCTGGCCGACAGCCTGCCCGGGGAAGGTTTCGAACCGGTCGCCCCCGACCTGGAGGACGTGTACTTCGGCCGCCTGCGCGCGCAGGCCACCGTCCGCGCCGCCTGACGCCACGCCTGCCGGGAAGCGAACATGTTCTCCGAAATCCTCCGCTTCGAGTTGCGCCAGCAGCTGAAGGCGCCACTGTTCTGGATCATCGCCGCGGTGTATGTCGCCGCCGCCTTCGTCCTCACCAGCACCGACGCGGTGATGGCGGGCGGCGCCAGCGGCAACGTGCTGCGCAACGCGCCGCTGGTGATCGTGCGGCTGCTCGACAACCTCGCGCCGCTGTGCCTGCTGCTGGCGGCGGCCTTCGTGGCCGGCGCCGCCCTGCGCGACTTCGACCACGGCACCGCCGAGCTGGTGTTCGCCACGCCGCTGCGCAAGCGCGCCTACCTGGGCGGACGCTTCGCCGCAGGCTACCTGGTGATGGTGGCGATCATGCTGCTGTGCGCGCTGGGGCTGGCCGCGGGCGGCAGCATGCCCTGGGTCGACGCGGCACGACTGGGCCCGTCGGACTGGCACGGCTACGCTTGGGCGTTCGGCGTGATGGTGCTGCCGAACCTGCTGTTCATCGCGGCCGTGCTGTTCCTGCTCGCCACCGCCACGCGCTCGTTGCTGGCCACACTGATCGGCGTGATCGCCTTCATCGTGCTGCTCTCGGTCGCCAAACTGCTGACCCAGGACGTGAACAACCACGCGCTGGCGGCGATCCTCGATCCGTTCGGCAGCCGCACGCTGCAGATCGTCACGCGCTACTGGGCGCCGGAACAGATCAACCGCCAGCTGCCGCCGCTGGTCGGCCTGCTGCTGCTCAACCGGCTGCTGTGGAGCGGCGTGGCAGTGCTGCTCGCCGGCACCGCGTTCGCGCTGTTCCGCACCGACCGCGAAGGCCTGCGGCTGCGCCGGCGCGTGCGGCGTACCGAACCGCCGCTGCTGCGGCCGGCCGCGATACCCGTCACGCTGACGCTGCCGACGGCGCGGCTGTCCGCCGACTGGCGCGCGCGGCTCATCCAGTTCCGGCACCTGCTGGCGTTCGACGCCTGGAGTGTGCTGCGCGGAGTGCCGTTCCTGGTGATGCTGGTGTTCGGCCTGGTCAACCTGGTGTTCTCGCTGGCGCTGTCCGGGCGCATCTATGGCACAGCCACGTATCCGGTGACGCACAGCGTGCTGGACATGGTCGCCGGCAGCTCGCAATGGCTGCTGTACATCATCGTGATGTTCTACGCCGGCGAACTGGTGTGGCGCGAACGCGCGCAGCGCAGCGCCGAGGTCAGCGACGCGTTCCCGCTGCCGGACTGGATCGCGCTGGCCGCCAAGCTGGGCGCGCTGCTGGCGGTGATCGTGGCGTACCTGCTTGCCGGCGCCGTGCTCGGCATCGGCTGGCAGCTGGCCCACGGCTACACCCATGTCGAGCCGGGGCTGTACCTCGGCACGCTGGCGCTGCAGGCGATCCCGTTCGCGTTGCTGGCGGTGCTGGCGCTGTTCCTGCAGGTGGCCACCAACAACCGCTACCTCGGCTACCTGCTGGTCATCGTCTGGCTCGTCTGCAAGCTCGCCTTCCCCTGGCTGCACTGGGACCACAATCTCTACAACTATGCCGCCGCGCCTGACGCGCCGTATTCGGACCTGAACGGCTTCGGTCACTTCCTCGTCGGCGCACTGTGGTTCGACGCCTACTGGGCCTGCCTCGCGCTAGCGCTGCTGGTGCTGGCCGCGCTGCTGTGGGTGCGCGGCACCGGCCAGGGCTGGCGCGGACGCCTGCGCGAGGCGCGTGCGCGGCTGCGTCCCGCGCTCGCGGTGGTGCTCGCCGTCGCGCTGCTGGCCTTCGCCGGCCTCGGCGGCTGGATCTACTACAACACCAACGTGCTCAACCACTAC
>DATEKS010000142.1:0-5211 GCA_035277325.1 Rhodanobacter sp. | reverse complement strand
ATGTCGGCGCAGTAGTGGCAATGCGAGAATCCAAGTGACTGCTCCCGCCCCGACCTCAGCCCAATGCCTCAGCCAACTCGGCACGCAAGTCGGCAATGTCCTCCACGCCCACCGACAGTCGCACCAGGGCATCGCTGATGCCCAGGCGCTTGCGGTTCGCCGGCGGCACCGAGGCGTGGGTCATGATGGCCGGGTGCTCGATCAGGCTTTCCACGCCACCGAGCGACTCGGCCAGCGCGAACAGTTCGCAGCGTTCCAGCATGCGGCGCGCCTTCTTCAAACCACCCTTGACTTCGATGCTGACGATGCCGCCGAAGCCGTGCATCTGGCGCTTCGCCAGCGCATGTTGCGGATGGCTCTTCAAGCCCGGATAAATCACCCGCTCGACGGCCGGGTGCTTGTCCAGCCAGCCGGCCAGTTCCAGTGCGCTGGCGCAGTGCTGACGCATGCGCAGGTGCAGAGTTTTCAAGCCACGCATCGCGAGAAAGGCATCGAACGGACCGGCCACAGCACCCACCGAGTTTTGCAGGAAGGCCATCTGCTCGACCAGTTCCTTGCTGTTGGCGACCACGATGCCGCCGACCATGTCGGAGTGGCCGTTGAGGTACTTGGTGGCCGAGTGCAGCACCAGGTCGGCGCCGAATTCCAACGGCCGCTGCACCATCGGCGAGCAGAACGTGTTGTCGACCACCAGGATCAGGCCGTGCTTCTTCGCGAATGCGGCGACCTTGGCCAGGTCGACCAGCTTCAGCATGGGGTTGGTGGGCGTTTCGGCCCAGATCATCCGGGTGTTCGGCTTCAGTGCGGCCTTCAGCGCGGCCATGTCGTTCAGGTCGATGAAGCTGAAATCCAGACCCGCCGAGCGCCGGCGCACCCGCTCGAACAGGCGATAGCTGCCGCCGTAGAGATCATCCATCGCGATTACGTGGCTGCCGGAATCCAGCAGGTCCAGCGTGGTGGCCGCAGCCGCCAGGCCGGAGGCGAACGCGAAACCGGCCACGCCGCCTTCCAGATCCGCCACGCAGCGCTCGTAGGCCATCCGTGTAGGATTTTGCGTGCGCGAATATTCGTAGCCCTTGTGCTTGCCAGGGCTTTCCTGCACGTAGGTGGAGGTGGCGTAGATCGGCGTCATGATCGCGCCGGTCGAGGGGTCAGGGCGCTGGCCAGCGTGGATCGCGCGCGTTCCGAGTCCGTGGCTAGCAGCTGGCGTCTTCTTGGGCATGGACAGGCAACCGTGCTGGGCGACAGCTGCGGTAGCCAGCCGTCGCGTGAAAGGATCGTGCATTGTACCCGCGGGACCGGCATTTGCCTTAACCAAGCCCCGAGCGCCGCCTGCCGGCGTATTTGAGTCTCGGGGAGAGCATGCAAAAATGGGGCTTTGTCGCCACACGGATCGCGCACCCCATGCAGACCCTCCTCGTTACCGGCGGTGCCGGCTTCATCGGCGCGAACTTCGTGCTGCAAGCGGTGGCTGACGGCCTCACCGTGGTGAACCTGGACAAGCTCACCTACGCCGGCAACCTTGACACCCTGGCCACGCTGGACGGCAACGCTCGCCACGTCTTTGTGCAGGGCGATATCGGCGACCGCGCCCTGGTGGCGAAACTGCTGGCCGAGCATCGGCCCGACGCGATCGTGAATTTCGCCGCCGAATCGCACGTGGACCGCTCCATCGACGGTCCCGCCGAGTTCGTGCAGACCAACGTGGTGGGTACGCTTGGCCTGCTGGAATGCACACGTGATTACTGGCGCAGCCTGGAAGATGCCGCGCGCGAGGGCTTCCGTTTCCTGCACGTGTCCACCGATGAGGTGTACGGCTCGCTGGGCGAGACTGGCAGCTTCACCGAAACCACGCCGTACGCGCCGAACTCGCCCTATTCCGCCTCGAAGGCCGCCTCCGACCATCTGGTGCGCGCCTTCCACCATACCTACGGCCTGCCCACGCTCACCACCAACTGCTCGAACAACTACGGGCCGTTCCAGTTCCCCGAAAAGCTCATCCCACTGGTCATCGCCAAGGCACTGACCGGTGAGACGCTGCCGGTCTACGGCGACGGCCTGAACATCCGTGACTGGCTGTTCGTGGGCGACCACTGCAGCGCGATCCGTCGCGTGCTGGAAGCCGGCCGGGTAGGCGAAACCTACAACGTGGGTGGCAATGCCGAACGCACCAACATCACCGTGGTGAAGACGATCTGCACCCTGCTCGACCAGCGCCGCCCGTTGGCCGACGGCCGTGCCCGCGAGTCGCTGATCGCCTACGTGAAGGATCGCCCCGGCCACGACCGGCGCTATGCGATCGACTCTTCCAAACTGCAGCGTGAACTGGGCTGGAAACCCTCGCAGACCTTCGAGAGCGGCATCGCCGCCACGGTGAACTGGTACCTCGCGAACCAGCAGTGGGTGCAGCGCGTGCTCGACGGCAGCTATCGGATGGAGAGGCTGGGCGCATGACGACCAAGGGCATCATCCTCGCCGGCGGTTCCGGCACCCGGCTGCACCCGATCACCCGCGCGGTGAGCAAGCAGTTGCTGCCGGTCTACGACAAGCCGATGATCTACTACCCGCTGGCCACGCTGATGCTGGCCGGCATCCGCGAGGTGCTGGTGATCAACACGCCGCACGAGCAGGCGATGTTCCAGCGCCTGCTCGGCGACGGCTCGCAGTGGGGGCTGGACATCCGCTACGCGGTGCAACCTTCGCCCGACGGCTTGGCGCAGGCCTTCACCATCGGCCGCGACTTCGTCGACGGCAAGCCGAGCTGCCTGGTGCTGGGCGACAACATCTTCTACGGCCATGGCTTCACCAAGCGACTGCAGCGCGCCGCGACGCGGGAGCATGGCGCCACCGTGTTCGGCTACTGGGTGAAGGATCCGGAGCGCTACGGCGTGGCCGAATTCGACGCCGCGGGCAAGGTTGTCGGGCTGGAAGAGAAGCCCGCGCAACCCAAGTCGCACTACGCCGTCACCGGCCTGTACTTCTACGACGGCCGGGTCTGCGACTACGCCGCGTCGCTCAAGCCTTCGCCACGCGGCGAGCTGGAAATCACCGACCTCAACCGCTGCTATCTCGACGACGGTTCGCTGCACCTGGAGCAGCTCGGCCGCGGCTTCGCCTGGCTGGACACCGGCACGCATGAATCGCTGATGGAAGCGGGCAACTACATCGAGACGATCGAGAACCGCCAAGGCCTCAAGGTCTGCTGTCCCGAGGAGATCGCCTACCTCAACGGCTGGATCAACGCGGAACATCTGCTGACGCTGGCCGCGCCGCTGGCAAAGACCGGCTACGGCCAATATCTGCAACAACTCGCAAAGGAGGGCGTGGCCCGATGAAGGTAATCGAGACGCGCCTGCCGGGCGCCGTGGTGATCGAACCGCAAGTCTTCGGTGACTCCCGTGGCTTCTTCTACGAGAGCTACAACCAGGCCAAGTACCGCGAGGCCGGCATCGACCACATCTTCGTGCAATCCAACGTGTCGCGCTCCGCTCGCGGCGTGCTGCGCGGCCTGCATTACCAGTGGCCCAACCCGCAAGGCAAGCTGGTCAGCGTGCTGGAGGGCGAGGTGTACGACGTGGCGGTGGACATCCGCCGCGGCTCGCCCACGTTCGGGCAATCGGTGGGCGTGATGCTCACCGCGGAGAATCACCGCCACTTCTGGATACCGGAAGGTTTCGCACACGGATTTTGCGTGGTTTCCGAGTTCGCCACCTTCGCCTACCAGTGCACCGCGCTCTACGACCCCAAGGCCGACGCCGGCATCCGCTGGAACGACGCCGCGCTCGGCATTGACTGGCCGGTGAGCGAGCCGCTGCTCTCGGACAAGGACGGCAAGACGCCACTGCTGGCTGACGTGCCTGCCGAGCGCCTGCCGATCTATCTCGCGTGAGGATCCTGCTGCTGGGTGTCAATGGCCAGCTCGGCCGCAGCTTCATCGAGGATTGCGGACTGACGGCACGCGGCGAACTCATCACCGCCAGCCGCGACGGCAAACGCTTCGATGGCATGACCATCGAGGCCGCCGACCTCGCCGCGCCGGGCAGCCTGCCCTCCCTCCTCGGCCACCTGCGCCCCGACCTGATCGTCAACGCCGCCGCCTACACGGCGGTGGATCGCGCCGAGCAGGAAGAGGCGCTGGCCACTCGCGTCAACGGCGAGGCCGTCGGTGCGATCGGCCGCTGGGCCGCCGCCCATGATGCGCTGGTGATCCATTACTCCACCGACTATGTGTTCGACGGTGCCGCCAGCGCGCCCTACCCGGTCGATGCGCCCACCGCGCCGCTCGGCGCCTACGGCCGCAGCAAACTGGCCGGCGAACAGGCTTTGCGGGACAGCGGCGCGACACATTTCATCTTCCGCACAGCGTGGGTGTACGCGCCGCACGGCCAGAACTTCCTGCGCACCATGTTGCGCGTGGGTGCCGAGCGCGAGGAGCTGCGCGTGGTGGCCGACCAGGTCGGCGCACCCACCAGTACTGCGCTGATCGTAGCTGGCACGCTGGCCGCGCTGGATACCTGGCAAGCCGCCGATGCCACGCAGCGCCGCGCACTGGAAGGCATCCATCATCTCGTCGCCGGCGGCCACACCAGCTGGCACGGTTTCGCCGAAGCGATCTTCGCCGGCGCCGCGGAGCGCGGGCTGATCGAACGTGCTCCGCGCGTGGCGGCGATTGCCACCACCGACTACCCCACGCCGGCAAGGCGCCCGGCCTGGTCAGTGCTGGACAACACCGGGTTCACCCGGCGCTTCGGCTATGCTTTGCCCGATTGGCAAAACGGTTTGCATGACGTGCTGGATGCGCTCTCGCGCAGCTGATGTCTGCGAGGATTGGCTTCAACCGCGACCCGCACTCTCGTACGGTCGCGGCTGAAGCCGCTCCTACGACAAACCGCGAGCCGCAGGCACACAAAGGTCGATCCACCATGCTCATTCCCCTGATCCTCAGCGGCGGCAGCGGTACCCGCTTGTGGCCCGTCTCGCGCCGGAACCTGCCCAAGCAGTTCCTGTCGCTGGCCGGCCACGGCACGCTGTTCCAGCAGACCGTAGCGCGTACGCGCGCCCTTCCCGAGGTGGCGGCGCCGATCGTGGTGGCCAGCGAGGATCACCGCTTCCTCGCCGCCGAGCAGTTGCTGGAAGCCGGCGTCGAAGGCGGGGCGGTGGTGCTGGAACCGCTGGCGCGCAACACTGCGCCGGCGATCGCGCTGGGGGCGC
>DATEKS010000141.1:0-4894 GCA_035277325.1 Rhodanobacter sp. | reverse complement strand
CGCGGTGCGGCCCGCCGAGCTGGTCTGAGAACCTGTTCAATGTCTTCGCGTGGCCCGCGCTGGCCGCGGTGCGCCGCTTGCTATAGTGACCGGCCGTTCCCAGGAGGATGACGGCGCCGCGCGCCCTGCCCATGTTTGCCTTCGACTGGCTCGCCGACCCCTCTGCCTGGGCCGGTCTCCTCACCCTGGTGGTGCTGGAGATCGTGCTCGGCATCGACAACCTCGTCTTCGTCGCGATCCTCGCCGACAAGCTGCCGGCGCAGCAGCGCGACCGCGCCCGCCTGATGGGTCTCGGCCTCGCGCTGGTGATGCGCCTGCTGCTGCTGGCGGCGATGTCCTGGCTGGTGCGGCTGACCGCGCCGATCCTCAGCTGGCACGGCTTCGTGCTGTCGTGGCGCGACATCATCCTGCTGCTGGGCGGCGCCTTCCTGCTGTTCAAGGCCACGCTGGAACTGCACGAGCGGCTGGAAGCCGGCGACGAGCACGGCGAGTCCGCCCGGGCCAAGGGGCGCTTCTGGCTGGTGGTGGCGCAGATCGTGGTGCTGGACCTGGTGTTCTCGCTGGATTCGGTGATCACCGCGGTGGGCATGGTCGACCACCTCGCGATCATGATGGTCGCGGTGGTGATCGCGATGATCCTGATGATCAGTGCCAGCAAGCCGCTGACCGCCTTCATCAACGCGCGGCCCACGGTGGTGATCCTGTGCCTGTCGTTCCTGCTGATGATCGGCTTCAGCCTGGTCGCCGAGGGCTTCGGTTTCCACATCCCGAAGGGCTACCTGTACGCGGCGATCGGCTTCTCGATCATGATCGAGGCGTTCAACCAGACCATGCGCCGCAACCGTCGGCGCAGCCTGTTCAGCAGCTCGCGCACGTTGCGTGACCGCACCTCGCAGGCGGTGCTGCGCCTGCTCGGTGCCGGCGGTGAGGACGAGGAGGATGCGCCCAAGGCCGCCGACGCGGCCGCCGAGAGCGGCAGCCCGGTGTTCGGCAAGGACGAGCTGGTGATGGTGCAGGGCGTGCTGGATCTCGCGCACCGCCCAGTGCGCTCGATCATGACCCCGCGCCCGGAGATCAGCTGGATCGACCCGCGCGAGGACGCGGAAAAGCTGCGCGCCGAAGTCACCGCCTCCAGCCATCACTGGCTGCCGGTGGCCGGCGACGACCTCGACCAGCTGATCGGCGTGGCCACCTCGCGCGACCTGCTGGCCAGCCTGCTGGAACACGGCCGCATCGACACCGACGGCGTGGTGCGCAAGCCGATGAGCGTGCTGGAGTCGTTGAGCGTGCTGCGCCTGATCGACGAGTTCCGCCGCTCGCCGCTGCAGGTGGCGCTGGTGGTGGACGAGTACGGCAGCGTGCTCGGCCTGGTCACCCCGGCCGACGTGCTGGAAGTGATCGCCGGCGAATTTCCCGACGACGACAGCGGCGATCCCGCCGCAGTGCAGGAAGGTGACGGCGCCTGGCTGCTGGACGCCAGCCTCGACCTGCGCCGGGTGGAACATCTGCTGGGCCATCGCCTCAGCAGCGACGACAGCTTCTCCAGCCTGGCCGGCTATGTACTGCAGCAGCTGGGCCGGCTGCCCGCGGAAGGTGATCGCTTCGACAGCGATGACCTGCAGTTCGAGGTGGTGGCGATGGACGGCGCGCGCATCGGGCGGCTGCGCGTGCTGCCCGCTTCCGGAACCTGACGGCTCAGCCGCCCAGCAGCGCGCGCAGCGTGCCGAACGCGGCCAGCGCCAGCACGGCGACCAGACCCAGCGCGCCCAGCACGAAGCCGCCTTCGCGCTTGCTGGCTTCCTTGAGATAGGCCAGCGCGTACCACACGCGGCCGAGCACCCACACCAGGCCGGCGAGGCCTGCCCAGCCGCCCAGGCCGTAATGCGCGGCCAGCCACAGCAACGGCAGGAACATCACGCAGGCTTCCAGCGTGTTCATCTGCACCCGGAACGCACGTTCGAAGTCCGGATGGCCGCTGGTGGCCGGCGCCTTGATGCCGTGGCGCACGCGGGCACGGCCCACGGCGTACGCGGTGCCGGCCATCAGCAGCACGGCAAGCAGGGTGACCAGGGCGGGCAGTTGCTGGAGCATGGCGCGTCTCGTGCGGAAGGAGGCGCCACTGTAGCGGCGGCGACGGGCGAGGCGCTATCGTCGCCACGGGCACCGGCACGGGAGCGCGGACATGGACTGGCAGAAGGGCGAGAACAGCGACAACGTCGAGGAAGGCAGCGACGGCGGTGGCGGTGGCGGCTTCCGGCCGGGCGGGGTCCACATCGGCCTGGGCGGGCTGCTGATCCTCGTGGTGCTCAGCCTGGTCTTCAAGCGCGACCTCATCACCCCCTTCCTGGGCGGCGACGGCGGCGTCGCGTCGCAGACCAGCGGGCAGACGCAGCCGGCGCAGGCCGTGAATTGCCAGAACCCGGCCAGCGAGCAGATCTCCTTCGCCTGCCACATCATGGGGGCGACCGAGAAGACCTGGAGCGACTATTTCGCTGCGGCCGGCCAGACCTATGTCGATCCCAAGCTGCACCTGTTCCAGGGCCAGGTGGCGACCGCGTGCGGCGCCGCCTCCACCGCGGTAGGGCCGTTCTATTGCCCGGGCGACCGCAAGGTCTACCTCGACCTCGGCTTCTTCCAGGAGCTGCAGGACCGCTTCCACGCCTCAGGCGATTTCGCGCGCGCCTACGTGATCGCGCATGAAGTCGGCCACCACGTGCAGAACCTGCTCGGCGTCTTCGACAAGGTGCGGCAGCTGCAGCAGCAGGGCTACCCGATGGATGGGGCCGATGGCCTGTCCGTGCGGCAGGAGCTGCAGGCCGACTGCTTCGCCGGCGTATGGGCGAACCGCACCCAACAGCGTCTCGACTGGTTGAAGCCCGGCGACGTGGAGTCCGCACTCAACGCGGCCAGCGCGGTGGGCGACGACACCTTGCAGCAGGAAACCCGGGGCACGGTGATGCCCGATACCTTCACCCACGGCACCTCGGCGCAGCGGGTGAAATGGTTCAAGACCGGCATGGCCAGCGGCGACATCAAGAGCTGCAACACCTTCGCAGGCGAGCCGTGAGGCTGCCAAACCGTTCGCCCTGAGCGTAGGCCGCAAGGCCGGAGTCGAAGGGCCTTGCGCGTTGCGCACGGCGCGCCTTTCGACTTCCTCGCTCCTCAAAGCTGCGGCCATCCTTGGCCGCTCCCCGCGTGCGCTGCGCTCAAGGCGAACGAGGGTGGCACCATCTTCCGCACAGCGCCGGCCGGCCCTAGAATCCGTCCGCTGCGCGCCTCGGGGTGCGCTTTCGTCGGCCTGCATGAGCCATCCCTGCCTGAGTTGCGGCGCCTGCTGCGCCCATTTCCGCATCGCCTTCCACTGGTCCGAGACCGATCCCTCGCTGGGCGGCACGGTACCCGTCGAACTCACCGAAAAGCTCGATCAGCATCGCGTGGTGATGCGCGGCACGCATTCGCCGCCCATGCGCTGCGTGGCGCTGGTGGGCGAGATCGGCAAGGCCGCGCATTGCGGCATCCACCCGATCAAGCCCTCGGTGTGCCGCGAGGTGGAGCCGTCCTGGGAATTCGGGCGGCACAGCCCGCAGTGCGACAAGGGGCGCATCGCCCATGGCCTGCGCCCGCTGACGCCGGCGGACTGGGCCGGCGTCGAAGGAGCGGGGCAGGCTTAGTCCGCACGACCGGCGGCATTCAGGGCGCGACGCCCTTCTGCAAGCGCTGCACGATCGCCAGCGACTGCTTGACGTGATCCTCGGGGTGCAGGTGGTCGGCCTCCGAGGACAGCGTGGCGATGATCCTGCCGTCGCGCCCGATCACGAAGGTGGTGCGCGGAATGAAGCCGTGGTCGATGGCCTGGCCGCGCACGTCGGTCGCGCCGGGTTCCGCCGGGTGCAGCTTGAGGCCGTAGGAAGCGGCGATCCTGCCGCTGGCGTCGGAGGCGACCGGGAACTTGCCGGCGCAGTAGTTCGGGTCGGACGAGAATGTGTTGAGCCGCTGGATGCTGTCGGCCGAGACGCCGATGATGGTCGCACCGGCAGCGTCGAACCCGCCCTTCTGCGTGGCGAAGGTGTGCGCCTCGATGTCGCAGCCGCCGGTATAGGCCGCCGGGTAGAAATACACCACGACGGGCCCCTTCTTCAGCGCGTCCTGCAGCGAGAAGCTGAAATCCTTGCCGGCGAGGCTGGCCTCGGCGGTGAAGTCCGGCGCCTTCGCGCCTTGGCCCAGTGCGGCGAATGCCGGCATGGCCAGCAACATCGCTGCCGCGAGCGCGCTCGCCGTCATGAAACTCATATATCGGTTTTTCATTGCGGTAGTCCTCTCGGGGGGATGCGGGATCAATCAACGCGCGTCGCCGGTGGCGTTGCCGCTGCGCAGATCCTGCGCGAATTCGCGCAGCGCGGCGGGGTCGACGTCGGAGACCGCGATGTAGTGCATGCCATCGTCGGTCCAGCGCAGCACGGTGTAGCCATGCTGCCGCGATTCGCGCGGGGCAGTGTCGGCACCCGCTGTGGCGGCAGGCCATTCGTACACGCTGATGATATGCAGGTGGCGGCGGTACACCAGTGCCGCGACGCTGCGGCCGTCCAGCGCGTCCAGCCGGCCACCTACCAGCGGGAAGCCCGCGCCGGCGAGATCCACCACCCGCGGCGAGAAATCCAGCTTGCCGTCGAACCACGGCTTCACCGTGTGCTGGTCGGTCGACACCACGTCCATCAGGTGCTGCGGCTGCAGCGCGCGCAGATGGCTGGATACCGCATCGTCGACCAGCACGTCGCCAGCCGTGTCGCGCTGCTGCATGGCGCGATACAGCGGCGCGGAGAGCAGCAGTGCGGCGGCAAAGCCCGCCGCCGCGGCCCAGGCGATCGGCGCGCGTCGTGGACGCGGCGTGGTGGCC
>DATEKS010000140.1:0-11061 GCA_035277325.1 Rhodanobacter sp. | reverse complement strand
ATCTGCTGGTGGCCGGGGAGAAGAAGCGCGACCTACTCGCCGACGTGCGGTCTATCCATGGACCGCGGCGGCTCTGTTCAAGGACACCAATACACCGCCAGCGGCACGCGCTCCTGCTGCACCACCGAGCGCACCGGATAGTTCTTGGCGTCGGCCAGTCCCAGCCGCACGTCCGCCAGCAGGTCGCGCTTCTTCTCCCCGGCCACCAGCAGATACAGCGCGCGGGTATCCAGCAGCACGGGCAGGGTGAGCGTGATGCGCGGCTCGCCGGCGCCGGGCGCCTGCATCGGCAGCACCTTGGCCTTGCCCTGCGGGTCCAGCGCTTCGGCGAGGAGATCGCCGCCGGGGAAGAACGAGGCGGTGTGGCCGTCCTCGCCCATGCCCAGCACCACCACGTCGAATGGCGCGGGCAACGCGGCGATGCGCGCCTCGGCCTCGGCCAGCCCGGCCTGCGGCGTGGGGGCGCCGGTGTACAGCGGCACGAAGCGCGCGGCACTGGCGGCGTTCTGCAGCAGCGTGGTCTCCACCAGCTTCGCGTTGGAACGCGCATCGCTGTCCGGTACCCAGCGTTCGTCGACCAGGGTGACCGTGACCTGCGCCCAGTCCAGCGATTCGCGCGATAGCCGAGCGAAGAAATCCTTCGGCGTGCTGCCACCGGAGACCGCGATCACCGCCATGCCGCGCGCCGCGACCGCCTCGCGCAACTGCGCGGCGACGCGCTCAGCCAGCGCCACGGCCTGGGCGTTGCAGTTCGTGAAGCTGTGCGTGGTGACGTTCGGCATCGCGCTACTCGCTGTCCTCGTGCCAGGTGCGGCCGTCGCGCTCGATCAGCGCCACCGAGGCGCTGGGGCCCCAGCTGCCGGAGGCGTAGGGGCGCGGTGCTTCGCCGCTGGCGGCCCAGGCGGCGAGGATGGGGTCGGCCCAGCGCCACGCCGCCTCGACCTCGTCGCGGCGCATGAACAGGGTGGGGTTGCCGCGCACCACGTCGAGCAGCAGGCGCTCGTAGGCGTCGGGCTGCGCGACGCCGAACGCTTCGGCGAAGCTCATGTCCAGCGGCACGTGGCGCAGGCGCAGGCCGCCGGGACCGGGGTCCTTGATGGTGAGCCACAGTTTCACGCCCTCGTCGGGCTGCAGGCGCAGCACCAGGCGGTTCTGCGCCAACGGGCCTGCGCCGGCGCCGAAGATCGAATGCGGCACCGGCTTGAACGCGACCACGATCTCGGACACGCGCTCGGGCAGGCGCTTGCCGGTGCGCAGGTAGAACGGCACGCCGGCCCAGCGCCAGTTCTCGATCTCGGCCTTCAGCGCCACGAAGGTTTCGGTGTCCGACTTCGCGCCGTTCAACTCGTCCGGATAGCCCGGCACCGACTGGCCTTCGGCCACGCCGGCGCGGTACTGGCCGCGCACGGTGAGATGGCTGGCGTTGCTTTCGTCGATGCGCTTGAGCGAGCGCAGCACCTTGAGCTTCTCGTCGCGCACCGCATCGGGCGTCAGCGAGGCGGGTGGCTCCATCGCCACCATGCACAGCAGCTGCAGCAGGTGGTTCTGCACCATGTCGCGCAATGCACCAGCGCGGTCGTAGTAGCCAGCGCGGCGACCCAGGCCCAGCGTTTCGGCCACGGTGATCTGCACGTGGTCGATGTGGCTGGCGTTCCACAGCGGCTCGAACAGCGCGTTGCCGAAGCGCAGCGCCAGCAGGTTCTGCACCGTTTCCTTGCCGAGGTAATGGTCGATGCGATAGGTCTGCGACTCGGCGAACACCTTGCCCACCGCGTCGTTGATGCGGTTCGCGCTGGCGAGGTCGCGGCCGATCGGCTTTTCCAGCACCACGCGCGAGTGTTCGCCGTTCAGGCCGCACTCGCCGAGCCGGCGGCAGATGTCCTCGAACAGCTCGGGCGAGGTGGACAGGTAGAACACGCGGATGTGCTCGGGCTGCTCGCCGATCAATGTGGCGAATGCCTCCCAGCCTTCGTCCTTGCGCGCGTCCAGCGGGCGGTAGAACACCTGTTGCAGGAAGGCGTCGACCTTCGCGGCATCGGCGCCGTTGCCGGCCAGCGACTCGCGCAGCTGCGCACGGTAGCCGGCGTCGTCCAGCGACTCGCGGGCTACGCCGACGATGCGGCTGCCGGCCGGGATCTGGCCGTCGGCGTAGCGGTGGAACAGGGCGGGCAGCAGCTTGCGCAGGGCGAGGTCGCCGGTGCCGCCGAAGATCACCAGGTCGAAGGTGTCGACCTTTTGGAAAGTAGCCGTCACGCAATCACCTCGATACGGGTAGGGACAGGCGGGCTGGAGGGGAGTTCGGCCCGCACCGTGACGATAGTACCAGTGGAATACCAGAGCAAGCGCGGCCATGCATACGAATTCATTGCCGGCCTACACGCCGCCTCGGGAATGCGTTTTCACCGTGACTGGCGAAATGGATGGCCAGACGACTTGCGATCAATGGTTTGCTATTGGTATCTTCTGTGTATGGAAACCGCATTGGCCCGCGAATACCGCCGCATCTGCCGCGACCCGACCAGCCACCAGCCGCTGGCCTACCTGCGCCTGCGCAGCGCGATCCGCAACGTGGTCGAGCAGCGCGCGATCGAGCCGGGCCAGGCACTGCCCAGCGAGCGCGACCTGTCGCAGGCGCTGAAGCTGTCGCGCGTCACCGTGCGCAAGGCGATCGCCGGCCTGGTCGAGGAAGGCCTGCTCACCCAGCGCCACGGCGCCGGCACCTTCATCGCCGAGCGCATCGTCAAGCCGATGTCGCGGCTGTCCAGCTTCACCGAGGACCTGCGCGACCGCGGCCTGCACCCGCGCTCGGAGTTCTTCGAGCGCAGCGTGGGCGAGGTGACGCCGGAAGAGGCGATGGCGATGAACCTGTCGCCAGGCTCGCTGGTGGCGCGTCTGCACCGCGTGCGCTACGGCCAGGACGAGCCGCTGGCGATCGAACGCAGCGTGGTGCCGGCCAGCGTGCTGCCCGACCCGATGCTGGTGCGCGATTCGTTGTACGAGGCGCTGGAGTCGCTGGGCTGCCGCCCGAAGCGCGCATTGCAGCGCCTGCGCGCAGTGTCGCTGGGCCCGCAGCACGCGCGCCTGCTGCACGTAGCCGCCGGCAGCGCCGGGCTCAACATCGAGCGGCGCAGCTTCCTCGACGACGGCCGCGTGGTCGAGTTCACCTGTTCCTGGTATCGCGGCGACATCTACGACTTCGTGGCCGAGCTGCACGCCGACTGATCCCCGCGTCGCGCATCGCGGCGTTTCCCCCGACACGAGAAAACCATGCACGTCAGCGACACCCTGATGTACCGCGAAGCGCACGAATCCGCCGACGTGGTGGCGCGCCAGTTCGCCGCCAACGAGCGCGTGGTCGGCGAACTGGCCGCCGCGCTGCGCGCCCAGCCGCCGCGCTTCATCGTCACCTGCGCGCGCGGCAGCTCCGATCATGCCGCCGCCTACGCCAAGTACGTGTTCGAGACCCAGCTGGGCATCGTCACGGCGTCCGCCTCGCCCTCGGTCACCTCGGTGTACGCGGCGCCGCAGCAGTGGGAAGGCGCGCTGTTCATCGCGATCTCGCAGTCGGGCAAGAGCCCCGACCTGGTGCGCAACGCGCAGGCCGCAAAGATCGCCGGCGCGCGCGTGGTGGCGATGGTCAACGTGGAGGATTCGCCGCTGGCCGCCGTCGCCGACACGGTGATCCCGCTGCATGCGGGCCCCGAGCGCAGCGTGGCCGCCACCAAGAGCTACCTCGCCGCGCTGGCCGCGATCCTGCACCTGTGCGCGCGCTGGCACGGCGACGCGAAGCTGGTCGCCGCGCTGGAAACCTTGCCCGGCGCGCTGCGCGCAGGCTGGGATGCGGACTGGTCGGCCCTGGTCGACGGCCTGGCCGACGCGCACAACCTGTTCGTGGTGGGCCGCGGCTTCGGCTTCGCCGCGGCGCTGGAGGCGGCATTGAAGTTCAAGGAAACCTGCGGTCTGCACGCCGAGGCGTTCAGCGCCGCCGAGGTGAAGCACGGCCCGATGGCGCTGGTCGGCCCGGACTTCCCGGTGCTGTGCTTCGCCCAGGACGACGGCACGCTGGAAAGCACGCTGGCTGTGGCGAACGAATTCCGCAACCGCGGCGCGCACGTGCTGGTGGCAGCGCCGGGCCTGAGCGGTGAAGGCTTCCTGCCGCTTGCCTCCGGCCTGCCGGCCATCTGCACGCCGTTGCTCACCATCCAGAGCTTCTACCGCGCCGCCAGCGCACTGGCGCTGCGCCGCGGTTTCAACCCCGACGTACCGCCGCACCTCAACAAGGTTACGGAGACGGTGTGACCGCCATGACCACCGCCCTGACGAATGCCCGCATCCTCACCGCCCACGGCTGGCGCGACGATCTCGCCGTGCTGGTCGAGGGCGAACGCATCGCCGCGCTGCTGCCGAACGAGCATGCTGTCGTGCGCGCCGCGCAGGCACAGGATCTGGCCGGCGCGCTGCTGGTGCCCGGCTTCATCGACGTGCAGGTGAACGGCGGCGGCGGCGCGCTGTTCAACGCCGCGCCTACGGTGGAGACGATCCGCACGATCGGCGCGGCACACCGCAGGTTCGGCACCACCGGCTTCCTGCCCACCTTGATCAGCGACGGCACGGACGTGATGCGCGCCGCGCTGGCCGCGGTGGAGCAGGCTTTCGACGAGGGTGTGCCGGGCCTGCTCGGCATCCATCTGGAAGGCCCCTACCTCGCGCCCGAGCGCAAGGGCGTGCATGACCCGAAGTGGTTCCATGTGCCCGGCGAGGATGAAATCGAACTGCTGTGCGCGCCGCACCGCGGCGTGCGACTGGTGACGCTGGCGCCCGAGCGCGTGCCGCACACGGTCATCGCGCGGCTCGCCGCCGCGGGCGTGCTCGTCAACGCGGGCCATACCGCCGCCGACCACGCCACCATCCGCGCCGCGCTGGCCGCCGGCGTGCGCGGCTTCACCCACCTGTTCAACGCGATGACGCCGCTGGGCAGCCGCGAGCCCGGCGTGGTGGGCGCGGCGCTGGACGATCCGGGCAGCTGGTGCGGCATCATCGTCGACGGCCACCACGTGCACCCGACCAGCCTGCGCAACGCCGTCGCCGCCAAGCCGCGCGGCAAGACGCTGCTGGTCACCGACGCGATGCCGCCGGTGGGCGCGGACGACCCCAGCTACGTGTTGAACGGCGAAACCATCATCGTGAAGGACGGCATCTGCCAGACCGCGAACGGCGTGCTCGCCGGCTCCGCGCTGGACATGGCCACCGCCGTGCGCAACAGCGTGCACATGCTCGGCCTGCCGCTGGACGAGGCGGTGCGCATGGCCAGCACCTACCCCGCCGATTTCCTCGGCCTTTCGACCAGTCACGGCCACATCGCGGTGGGCTATCGCGCCGACCTCGTGGCGATGGATGCCGGTTGCCATGTGCGGCAGAGCTGGATTGGCGGCGTGTCGGGCTGAAGCTCAGCCCACCTCCATCGCCGCAGGTCGGGCTTCAGCCCGACAAATGCGCTCGATGGATGGCCGTCGCCCTTCACGTCGCGGTCAGCCGTCGCGGCATCGTGGTCGGGATGAATCCCGACCCACGTCCACGGGACGTACGATGACCTGGAACGATCTGCGCAAGGGCCGCGTATCGCTGAGTGGCTCGGCCTACCACATCACTGCCGTGACTCGGAATCGGGCTCCGCACTTCGCCGCGCTCGACAACGGTCGCAAGCTGGTGCGGGAGCTGGTGGTGCTGCAAGCCGAAGGGCGCTGCGAAACCTTGTGCTACGTGGTGATGCCCGATCACCTGCACTGGCTGATGGTGCTGCGTGACGGCAGCCTGGCCGACGCCGTGCGCCTGCTGAAGGGGCGCTCGGCACGGGCCATTGGTCGCACCGTATGGCAACCGAATTATTTCGATCATGCGGTGCGCGGCGACGAGGATTTGCGCACGATGGTGCGCTACATCGTGGCCAACCCCTTGCTTGCCGGGTTGGTCGAACGCATCGGCGGCTATCCGCTGTGGGACGCGATCTGGCTGGACGACACGCTGTCCCCGTAGGTCGAGGTAGGTCGGGCTTCAGCCCGACACCAGGTGCCATGGGAAGAGCCGTCGGGATGAATCCCGACCTACAGACAAGTGCGGGGTAGGTCGGGCTTCAGTCCGACACCTCTGAGTGTCCTGTCGGGACGAATCCCGACCTACGGGGTGCCGTCCAGCCATCCAAAGTCCACGACCTGCTAGACTTCGCGCCGTTCAGGTGTCCCGAAGGCGTTCGCCGGAGGGATGAAACGGGAAGCCGGTGCGTGGTTCTTGCCACCATTCCGGCGCTGCCCCCGCAACGGTAGGCGAGCAACACGCGCGGCCAACGCCACTGTGCTTCGGCATGGGAAGGCGCCGCGCAAGACGATGGAGAAATCGTCGCTCGCAAGCCCGGAGACCGGCCCGGACATGACTGCTGGCTCGCGGTGGGCGAGACCGGACAGACGCGTCCGGCCCTGCCGTACCTGCCTGTTTCCGCCGCCCCATTCCCGCGTGCCGGTCCGTTGGACACCATGCGCTGCGCGGGTGCGCAGACTAGGAACGAGACGTGAAGAAGACCCTGCTGGCCGCGGCGCTGCTGTGCTGCCTGCCCACTGCCTACGCTGCCGACCAGAACGACGCCAGTGCGCTGGCGCCGGTGATCGTCACCGCCACCCGCACGCCGATCAC
Source organism: Rhodanobacter sp. (assembly GCA_035277325.1). Taxonomy (GTDB): domain Bacteria; phylum Pseudomonadota; class Gammaproteobacteria; order Xanthomonadales; family Rhodanobacteraceae; genus Rhodanobacter_A. The sequence goes on along the minus strand of DATEKS010000140.1, from coordinate 4,377 downwards.
CGCAGACGATGCGCTGTCCTCGGTCAGCGTGATCACCCGCGCCGACATCGAGCGCCTGCAGCCGCTGTCGGTGCAGGAACTGCTCACCGGCCTGCCGGGCATCAACATCGCGCAGAGCGGCGGCCTCGGCCAGCTGGGCACGCTGTTCCTGCGCGGCACCAACTCCACCCACACCCTGGTGCTGGTGGACGGCATCCGCATCGGCTCGGCCACCGCCGGCTTCGCCCGGCTGGAGCAGATTCCGGTAGAGCAGATCGAGCGCATCGAGATCGTGCGCGGCCCACGCTCCAGCCTGTACGGTTCCGATGCGATCGGCGGCGTGATCCAGATCTTCACCCGCCACGGCCAGCCGAACGGCGGCACCGCGCCTTCGCTCAGCGTCACTGCGGGCAGCCACGGCCTGGCCGGCGCTACCGTGGGGCTGTCCGGCGGCGACGCGCACGCCTGGTACAACGCGAGCCTCGGCGGCCAGTACACCAGCGGCTTCCCCGCCTGCCGCATGGGCGCGGCCGAAGCGATGGCCGGCTGCTTCGCGGACGACCCGCGCAACGACGCCTTCCGCGACTGGAGCGGCGCCTTCAATGCCGGCTATCGCTGGGACAACGGCACCGAACTGGCCGGCGACTGGCTGCGCAGCAAGAGCTTCGTGGAATACGCGGGCAGTCCGTACGGCAGCAACCGCGCCGTCGACGAGCAGCGCGTGGCCGGTGCGCGGCTGAGCTTCTCGCCGCTGGAGGCGTGGAAGGTCACGCTGAACGCGGGCCAGAGCAAGGATCTTTCCACCACGTATTACCAGGGCAGCTACTACGGCACCTACTACCCGCTGCAGCAGACCGGCTACGCCGACTCGCGGCGCAACCAGGCCTCGTGGCAGAACGACATCGCGCTGGCCACGGACCAGCTGCTGACCGTGGGCGTGGACTGGCAGCAGGACCACGTCGACAGCAACACCGCCTACCTCGCCACGCAGCGCCACGACACCGGCGGCTTCGCGCAGTACCAGGGCACGTTCGGCCGCAACGAGCTGCAGGCGTCGGTGCGCCGCGACCACGACAGCCAGTTCGGCAACCACGACACCGGCGCGCTGGCCTGGGGCTACGCGTTTGACCACGGCCTGCGCCTCAGCGCCAGCTACGGCACCGCGTTCCACGCGCCGACCTTCAACGACCTGTACTTCCCGCCGTTCTTCGGCACGCCTTCGGCCAACCCGCAACTGCGGCCGGAGACCTCGCACAGCAGCGAGCTGGGCCTGCAGCAGCAGCTGGCCGGCTGGCACTGGGCGGTGAACGCCTACGAGACGCGCATCAACCAGATGATCGTGCTCGACCCGGCGCGCAACTACGTGCCGTTCAACCTCAGCCGCGCGCGCATCCGCGGCGTGGAAGGCCAGCTCGGCACCACGCTGGCCGGCTGGGAGCTGCAGGGCTACCTCACCCTGCAGCAGCCGAAGAACGACGACGGCGGCGCCAACAACGGCAACGTGCTGCCGCGCCGTCCCGAGCGCACCGCGCGCATCGACCTCGACCGCCGCTTCGGCGCGTTCGGCGTGGGCGGCACCTGGTACGCCGCCGGCCGCAGCTACGACGACGTGGCCAACCTGCATCCGCTGGGCGGCTACAGCACGCTGGCGCTGCGTGCGAGCTGGCATTTCGCGCCGGGCTGGCAGGTCGAGGGGCGCCTTGCCAACGCTTTTGACAAGCACTACGAGACGGTCTGGTACTACAACCAGCCCGGCCGCACCTGGTCGCTGACACTGCGGTACAGCCCCGCGGCGCGCTGAGTTTGATGGGCCAGGGATGGCCTGTGGTGAGGTCGGCCAGCGCCGTGTCGCGTTGATCGCGTTCGGCAAAGCGGTTTCGTCCACCTGCCGGTGGCCGAGTTACTTTTCTCTTGCGTGGCCAAGAGAAAAGTAACCAAAAGAGAAGGCCATCCCGGTTGGCGCTTGCCGGGCCTCCTGCCCGGCAAGTCCGTGAGGCGGTGCCGGGCTTTTCGAGCGGACTCCTGTCCGCACGAAAAGGCGAGGCCATCCATGGGCTCGCCCGCTGCGCGGCCTTGTCGTCCCCGCCTCACCGCCGCCCAAGGGCCCGGAAGGGCAGCGCGCTCCTGCGCGCAGAAGCAACTGCCAGAGCAGAGCTAAAGTCAAGGCACGGCGTCCACGCTTCCGCTCGTCATCCCGGCGCAGGCCGGGATCCAGTAGCGATCACGCACGTTCGAGCCTTGCAGCCACTGGATTCCGGCCTGCGCCGGAATGACGGGTGTGAAGTCCTCGGTATTTCAGATACGGCGCGGTGTGGCTGCACCGTCTATCGTGTACGTGAGAGTGGCTCTCAAATCCTCGACACAACTGGCTTGTAGTGTCGGCGGATTGAATGAGGCCATTTCTCTTGGTTCCTTCTCTTGACTCCGGGCATCCTGCCCTCCGCCCTGCGGGCCGGCCGTCTTCGCCGTTCGCCACCGCTCCTGCGGTGGCGTGGGCCAGCAAAGAGAAGGAACTCGGGCGCCGGCAGATGACCGAAACCGCCTTGTCCCTTGCGAAAGGAGCAAGAAAAGCGAAGCGAAGACAAGCCCATGCCTTCCGGCAGGGCCCCGCCTTCAGGCACATACATCGCACCGCGAAGGCAGGCATAAAGAACGCATGACCCGGAACCCGTTCGTGCTGTCGCTGGTCGCGTGTGTACTCCCGTCATGCTTGCGCGCCACGGAGGACACGTGAACATCTTCGCCCCCATGATCCGCCGACCCGTCGGCACTTCGCTGCTGGCGATCGGCCTGGCCATCGCCGGCTTCTGCGCCTATCTGTTGCTGGGCGTGGCGGCGTTCCCGTCGATCGAGTTCCCGTTCATGGCGGTATCCGCGCAGCTGCCGGGCGCCAGCGCGCAGGTGATGGCCAACACCGTGGTGGCGCCGCTGGAGCGGCACCTCGGCCGCATCCCCGGCGTGCAGCACATGAACTCCACCGCCACCGAGGGCGGGGCGCAGATTTTCCTGCAGCTGGACTTCGGCCGCAGTCCCGACAAGATGGCGCGCGAGGTGCAGGCAGCGATCAACGCGGCCCTGCCCGACCTGCCGCAACTGCCCAGTCCGCCGGCCTATTTCAAGGCCGACAGCTCGCAGATCCCGATCCTGCTGGTGGCGCTGACCTCGACCAGCTTGCCACCGGACAAGCTGTACGACCTTACCGACACCCTGCTGAAGCCTGCGGTGGCGCAGATCCCCGGCGTGGCGCTGGTGCAGGTGCGCGGCGGCGCGCCGCATGCGGTGCGGGTGGCGCTGAACAGCGCGGCGCTGGCGCACGCCGGCATCACCGCGAACGAGGTGGCGAACGCGCTGCGTGCGGCCAACGTCACCTCGCCGCAGGGTGCGCTCGGCAACGGCAGTACCCAGATGACGGTGACCGCGAACGATTCCCTGCACACCGTGCAGGATTTCGCCAGGCTGGTGATCGCCGAACGCAACGGCGCACCGGTGCGCCTGTCCGACGTGGCCAGTGTCACCAGCGGGCAGCAGGACAAGTACGCCGCAGCCTGGTTCAACAGCCAGCGCGCGGTGGTGCTGCGGATCACCAAGCGCCCCGAGGCGAACGCGGTGGCCACGGTGGAGGCGGTTCGCGCGCGCCTGCCCGAGCTGCGCGGCCTGCTGCCGGCCGACGTGCAGATCACCCCGATCTTCGACCTCACGCCCACCACGATGTCGGCGCTGCACGAGGTGGAGGTGGCGCTGCTGGTGGGCATCGTGATGGTGGCGCTGGTGATGCTGGTGTTCCTGCGCCGGGTGCGGCCCACCGTGATCGCGATGTTCAGCGTGCCGCTGTCGCTGGCCGGTGCGTTCGTCGTGATGTGGGCGATGGGCTTCACGCTCAACATCTTCTCGCTGGTGGCGCTGGTGCTGTGTGTGGGCTTCGTGGTGGACGATGCGATCGTGGTGATCGAGAACATCGTGCGCCACATGGAGCAGGACATGCCGGCGCTGGAGGCCGCGCTCGCCGGCGTGCGCGAGATCGGCTTCACGGTGGTGTCGATCACGCTGTCGCTGATCGCGGTGTTCGGGCCGATGGTATTCGGCAACAACATGTTCACCCTGCTGATGCGCGAGTTCTCGGTGACGCTGATCGCGACCATCGTGATCTCGGCGCTGGTCTCGCTCACGCTTACCCCGGCGCTGTGCGGGCACTGGCTGGCCGGTGACGACGTGCATGCCGCGCGCACGCCGGGCCGGCTGGCGCGCTGGGCCGAGCGTTTCGACCGCTGGATGCTGCGGATCTACGAGCGCGGGCTGGACTGGGCGATGCACCACCGCCGGCTGATGCGCTGGCAGCCGCCGATCCTGCTGGTGCTGACGATCGTGCTGGCGGTGCTGGTGGGCATGACCGCCGGCGGC
>DATEKS010000139.1:0-37397 GCA_035277325.1 Rhodanobacter sp. | reverse complement strand
GTGAGCACCTTGGTGCTCACCCGGCCAAGTGGGATATCCCGCTTTTTTTTCCCTCTAGGTAGAAACCATGCCATTCATGCCATTTGTAGCGCGAATAGCAGAAAACGCGGCGAGGTAGGCGTGTCAAATCCGGCGCAGGAGGACAGACCGGGCCGCTGGGGAGGTGGATTCCGGCGTTCCTTCTGAGTGCATGGAGCCATTACCCGGTGCAATGTTCTCCCCGCTGCCTCTCGACGTAGGACGCACGCTCTTCCGTTGTCATTTTCCGGATCCTTGCCGGACCCAGATACCGTTCGGGGAGGCGGTCGATACCGCGTTCCCGGAGGGTCCGATGGTCGACCCGGCGGTCGTGTCCGTGCTTGGCCAAGGCGGCATTGATCTCGTCGGCCGCCGCCTTGCGTTGCGCTGTCACATAAACGCGTAGTGCCTGTCGTGTCTTGCCACCGCTGTCCTTGCGGCAGCCTCCCTTCTCCGGGTGCGCCGGGTTGTAACGCTTGAACATCTGTTCCGGCGAACGCTCGATGCCGTCCGGGAGCCTGTCGCAGATGACGATGTGGACGTGGGGATTGAGCTCGCCCTGCAGGGAGGAGCGCGACAGGTGCAGCGCGAACTGGAACGGCTTGGGCCCCGCCAGTTGGCGCGCTTGCCGCCAGGCGAGGTCGATGAGTTGTTCCACCGTCAGCACGTTCGGAAGCGAAACCGTGTAGGAGTGGAAGATCGATCCATTCCTGCGCTCGTGCTGGTCGGAGGCCTTCCAGAGCAGCATGGGGTTGTCCGCGGCGAATGACGGCATGTTGCCGTGGCCAGTCGTGATGAGGTCATTGCGGGCCGCGTGGCGTCCGTCGCGGGTGATGTAGGCCAGATGATCGGTGGCCGTGCCGTGCTTGCCGCTGGTGATGCCGAAATGCAGAGAGTCCATGATGGGTTAACCCTTTCGTGAGCATGAAAAAAGCCAGCGAGGTTGGCCTCGCTGGCTCGGTGGTGGTTAGCAATTTTTGTGGTGCCTTGGGGAAACGGTTAGTGCACGTCGGCATTGCCCCTATGGCAGATGTCTCAATGGTCGCCCAATGAGCAATGACAACGAGCTCGATCTATCTGCACCCTTCCTCCATAACGTATGCCTGCAGCAGTATTTATTTACTGGGCGCAGTCATGAGTGGGCTGGTGGCAGTAGAGCCTTCATGGATTGAAGTGCGGTCGCTCCAGCAGTCATAACCAGGGCGCAGGGCGCCCTACAAGTCAGCGGGTTTCACTTGGCCGTTCATCAGGAGGGGGAGGAGCCAGTTGCGAAGTTGGGTGAGCTCGACGTTCTCCAGCTCAGCGAGCTTCTGACGTTGCATGATCTGTTCAATCTGGCGGCAGAAGGCATCGACGACCGCTTTGACCGGGAGAACTGCGTGCACGGATTTCAGGACGCCCGCAGAGATTTCCACAAATGTCGATCCGGAGGCGTACTGGATGATCGTTGGCATCGATCTTTCGACGGTGTAGTACACGAATGAAGTGCCGTAACCCTTCGACGGCACGAACGACTTGAATCCCTGATTCGTCGTTACCGGGTTGAGCGCGATGGCCAAATAGCCAACCGGTGCGCGGGAGCTCATCAGCACGGTGCCGGCCGGGTACAACGTCAGCGAGGCGCTACGCTTGCCGGCCTCTGACACGTCCGTTTCGCCCCTGGCGATGAACTTGTTGCCCTTGTTGTTGGACAGGTCCTTGGGGGTGATCCACGGAATCATGTCCTTGCCGAAATGCTCGGGGCTTGCGGTCGAAGGCGTGCTGCCGCCCACGATCTGACCCAGATCGTCCAGCGATCCAGCTCCCCATTCCGCCGGAATCGCCCGCTTCAACACCTCGTTCCAGACCATCTTCCCGCCGCTGGTCTTATACGGCCGGCCCTTGGCATCCGGGAAGTCGAACTGCACGAACCAGTAGTCGTAGATCGTCTTGGCGAGCGATTCCAACTCTCTACTAATGCGCTTGTTGAGGTCGATCTTGGCGTCGAGGGAGGAGAGGACGGAGGTGATCTTTTGCTGCTCCGCTACGCATGGAAAATGCACGTGCATGTGCTGCAAATGCATCGGCCCGAAATGCTTGAGAACGCTACCTGCACCAGCCGCAACGGCCTGCTGCTGGAATTCTGGGCTGGCGAGCAAATATCGAATGAACGGCGCGAAGATGCGTTTATCCCGCGGCCGCATGCGCATTATTCCCGTATAGGCAATTGCCCCCGCAGCTTCAGATTGGACTGTCACAACTCGGCCAAGTGACGCGGAAGTACTCAGTAGAATGTCGCCTTCGGCCAGCGCAAAGTGCGCCCATTTCCTGGCGACCATGTCAGGGTCGAGATAGTTGCATCCATCAAGAACAGATGCGCCGTCATCAAGACCAGACAATCTAACCAACGGAACGCCGCTGTCTCGGAAGTCCTTCGCGAGAATTCCTGGTCCCTCCTGGAAATCGATGACCTCAGTGAAGGGTGCTTTCTGCCATTCAGTCATTCAGCGCCAAGCCTCCGAGCAACTTGGAGATTCTGTTCTCCAGATTCTTCGAAGCCGTAGACATCGCCTCAAGTCGCGACTGAAAGCCCTGAATCTTCTCGGAAAACTGCCTCGGCGAGATATCCTCGTACTTGATTTTGACGTCGAAATACTGCCCCGCGCTGAGTGAGTGGTTCTTCGAAGCAATCGTGTCAAAATCCACCACTATCGAGAACTCTTCCGCCGCCTCCCGCGCGTTGAAGGTGTCCACGATGCGCTGCTCCTCCGCGCGGCTCAACAGCGTCTTCTGGTTCTTGCCCTCTTTGACCTTTTGGCCGAGCGCCGAGGCATCAATCAGCACCACGCTATCGTGCTTGCCCTTGTCGATGAACAGGATCGACACATTGGTGCCGGTGGTGGCAAAGATGTTGCTGGGCATGGAAACCACACCTGCAATCCACTTCTCCTTCACCAGTTTCTGCCGGATCCTCAACTCGATCCCCTTGGCAGCGGTGATAAAGCCCGTCGGAACGACAATTGCCGCCTTTCCGTCCGGTTTGAGACTGGCCATGATGTGTTGGATGAACAAGAGGTAGATTTCCATCTTGTTCTTGTCTTTTGGCTTGATCTTTGGGATTCCAGCAAAGAACCGGGCTTTGTTGGCATCGCAGTCCAGGTCGTCTCGAAAACCGCTGAAGTCCATCTTGAACGGCGGGTTCGACACGATGTAGTCGAACTGCTTGAGCGCTTTCCCATCCTTGTGCACTGGATGCAGGATGGTGTTGCCCTGGGTGATGTGCGGGATGCTGTGCACCAGCTTGTTCAGCACCAGGTTTAGGCGCAGCAGGCTGGACGACTTCTGCGAGATGTCCTGCGACCAGATGCTGCAGCGCGTCTCGCCGATCGCATGCGCCAGCGCCATCAGGAGGGTGCCGGATCCCGATGCCGGGTCGTAGCAGGTCACGTTCTTCACCTTGCCGCGCTGGGCCTGTGGCACCAGGATGTCGGCCATGATGGTGGCCACGGCATGCGGGGTGTAGTACTCGGCGTACTTGCCGCCGTTGTCCTTGTTGTAGTCCTTGATCAGGTATTCGAACAGTGCGGCGTAGAAGTCGTACTTCTGCTCGAACAGCCGTTCGAAGCTGACCCCGGCCAGTTTGTTGAACAGCGCGCGCACGAAACCATCGCGCTTGTCCGCGCTGCCGGTGACGTATTCGCTCAGGCGGTCGAACAGCGGCACCTTCTCGCCGTCATCGGTCTTCACCGCAAAGATGTCGGCGTTGGCGACGGCAATGGCGATCAGGGTGTCGTCGAACAGTCGCGCAAAGCCCGGCTCGGCCTGGCGGTTGAACAGGCTGGGGATCAGCTGCTCGGCGGTCAACACAGGTGTCTCTGCCGGCAACTCGTCCTTCAGGTCCTGGCGTTTGCCCTTGGGCAGCTTCTGCCAGGCGGCGATCCAGTCGTCCGCCTGCGCCAGCTTCGGCTCGAGCCGCTTCATTTCGTGCGCGAACTTGTCGCACAGCAGCTTGTACAGGAAGGTCTGTACGATGATCTTGTATTCGTTACCGTCGTTGCCCAGGCCATTGCTGGCGCAGACTGCCTTGAGGCCGTCGATCAGGTCACGGGTCTGTTGCTGGTAGCTGGGTGTCATTCGGCAAGGCTCAGAAGGGCAAGTCGCCCTGGGATTCGTTGAGGTACTCGTTGACCAGCAGTTGCTGGATCATCTGTCGGGTCGACGCATCCGGCTCCGGCGGGCTGTCACGGAACCGATGCATCACGATGGGCATCACGGTGCGCCCGAAAAAGGCCGGGTTGCCCAGCAGCTCGCGGTTGCCGAGCACCGCCTCGTCCACGTCGTGCTTGATGCCGCTCAGCGCGGCGTGCAGCCGGGTCTGGCTATCGCCAAGCCGGCGCGACTCCAGCAGCCGCTTGTGCACGCGCATCAGCTTGGCGTCGCCGCCGTAGCGGGCGGCCAGGTTGGCGTTGGCGTTGTTCAGGTCGCGCGTGCGCCGCTCGATGTCGCGCAGCGTCACGATGTTGTCCTGCATTTCCTGCTGGCCCACTTCGTTGAGCTTCTTGGCCTTGAACAGGCGCTCCAGCTCCTGGCGCAACGCGATCCAGGCCGGGTCTTGCGGGTCCTGCGTGGACGCTAGCGATTCGCGCGCGCGGCGCAGGACTTCTTTCAGCTCGTCGGCCAGCTTCAGTTCGGCCTCGCCCACCTTCTCGAACCTGAAGATCACATCCTCCAGCGCCTGGTTGAGCAGGCCGGAGGTATCGTGAGCGTCATCCAGTTGCCGCTTCAGGTTGAGCGCGGCGAGCGCGTTGCGTGCCTCGTTGTGCAGCGTGCCCAGCCTGTCGAAGTCCAGCAGGCCGGCCAGTTCGGTGAATCCGCCCAGGCGGATCAGGTTGTGCAGTTCGCGCGCAGTGGCCAGTGCCTTGACGACGGCGCGCAGCTGGTCGATGTCCGTGATGTTGCCGACCTGCTGCGAGAACAGCTCCGCATCGTCCAGTGAGTAGTGGAACAGCGCTTCGCGGATCGCCTCGATGTCCGCGCGGATCTCCGCCTCTGACTTGAAGATGCTGCTGTAGTGCTGCATCTCGTCGCCGAGTTCGGCGGTGAGTTCGGCGTAGTAGTCGGCATTGGCCTGGTCGAACTCGCGCTGGATATCGGCGAAATCGACCACGTAGCCGTAGCGAAACTTGCGATAGCGGCGGTTCACCCGGGTCAGCGCCTGCAACAGGTTGTGCTGGCGAACCACTCGGCCGAAATAGAGCTTCTTGAGCCGCGGCGCATCGAATCCGGTGAGCAGCATGTTGTAGACGAACAGGAGGTCGATCTTACCAGCCTTGAAGGCCTTGACCTCGTCCTCGCGCGATTCCTTGTCGCCCTCGTCGTGCAGGATCAATGCCGCGCTGAGCGGCTTGAGATAGTCGCTGCGGGGTTCGGCCGCGCGCGGCAGCCGGTAGATGTCGTCGTTGGCCGATTCCGCGACTGCTTGCGCTGGCGGTTCCATCCGTTCGCGGAACTTGCGGTGAAGTTCGCGCGCCTGTTCGGCGCTGTCGCAGATCACCATGCCGCCGATGCTTGCGTCGCCATGCACGATGCGCGCCTGGCGGAAGTCGTCGAGGATGTAGTCGAGCATCGGACCGACGAAGCGCGGGTGCGCGTATAGCGCCTTACGATCGATGCCACCCTGCTGGACTTCGATTTCCGCCAGCGCCTGTTGCAGTTGCATCTTGTAGCGGGTGGCGATCTCTTCGCGGATCAGGCGCAGGGTAAAGCCGTCGGCGATGGAGGCGTTGTAGTAGTAGGTGTGGATGTAGTCGCCGAAGAGTTGCCTGGACTGCAACTGCTCGCCGATCAGCGGGGTGCCGGTCAGCCCGATCTTGATGGCGTTGCGGTCGGACTGCTCCAGGTTGGCCAGGAAGCTGCCCCTGGGGTTGTAGCTGCGGTGCACTTCGTCGAGGAAGTACACGCGCTGGACATTCAGGGCGTAGTCGGAGGCTCTGTCGAAATCCGGGTCGTCCTTGAACTTCTGGATGTTGACCACGGTGATTTCAGGTACGCCGCGGTCGTTGTCCACCGCCACGGTCTTGCGCATGTCCTGCACGAAGGCCTGGCGGCTGTCGATGACGTTGACGCTGAGGCCGCGCATCCGGAATTCGTCGCGCGCCTGCCGCAACAGGTCAAGCCGATCGACAATGAAGTAGAAGCGGGGCACCTGTCCCCGATGCTGGAACCAGTCGGTGAGGTAACGCACGTTGTAGTAAGCCAGCGCGGTCTTGCCGCTGCCCTGGGTGTGCCAGATGATGCCCTTGCGTACGCCAGCGCCCAACCGGCCCGCGATGGCCTGCGTGGCGAACAGCTGCGGATAGCGCATGACGTGTTTTTCGATGCCGTTCTCGGTGGTCAGCCAGGCAAACGCGTACTGCAGGAGGAAGGCGAAGCGCTGCCGGCAGAACAGTGAGGTCAGCAACCGATGCGTGGGCGTGTCGATGGCCTTGTTGCGCTCAAACTCCGGCGTGCCCTTGATGGCAACCAGATTGGTGTCGGACAGGACAACGTCCTCTACCGCTTCGTCTGCGGCACCCACCGTTGCGGCGAGCTCGGTGGCACGCTCCTCGCGGAAGTAGTTGAAACTGGCCTCGCCGTAGGTGGAAGCGGCGTAGAACGCACCCTGCACCGGCTCGAACTGCCCGTCGTCGTACTCCATGTTGTTGGAGAAGGCCATCAACTGGACGAGGTTGAAGAAGTGCCGGAACTTCGGGTTGGCATGGCGCCGGTCCATGCGGGCGCGCTCTTCCAGCACGCCGCCTGGATTCATGCGCTTCTTCGCTTCGATGAACGCCAGCGGCATCCCGTTCACCAGCACGGTGATGTCGGGGCGGAACTCGTCCTCGCCGTTTACGAATGGAAGCTCGGTGACGGCATGCCAGCTGTTGTTGTCCAGGTTGTCAAAGTCGATCAGGCGGGTGCCCGAACGGGCAGTCAGCCGCTCGTGAAAGCCCCGCCCTAGATCGTCGCCCTTGAGCTTGAGCTGTATGTCGTTGAGCAGGGCGGGCACGTCCTCGCGGCGCAGATCGGGGTTGATGCGCACGACGGCTTCCTCGAACAGCTCGGGGAAGATGTTGTTGCGCGGATCCCACTGCACGTGCTTCAACGAGAGGTAGGTGTAGCCCAGGCGGGCCAGGTGCAGAAGCGCTGGGATCTTGACTCGGGAGTCCTCGTTGAACGGCGTCACTCGGAGCCCTCCCGCATGCCAAACGCATTCCGGAGGTTGTGGGCCCGAAGCGACCTCGTCCCTGTGCAGGTCGGCCGCGCCAGGGGCGACTGCTCCATGCGCGGATGCAATGCGGAGCTGCTCATTTCGTCCCCTCGGTATCAGGGGACGCTCCCGTCCTGCCGATACGGCCGGCGATCCACTGGTCCAGATCCCCGCGGCGGAAGCGCCAGGATCCGCCGACCTTGAATGCCGGGATGCCATCGACGGCCGCGAGTCGGTAAATGGTGCGCTCGGTGACCTGCAGGTACAGGGCGACCTGCTTGATGGTCAGAATTTCGGCTGCCCCCATGAATGTCGATCGCGCCATCGGTTCCCCGTCCGAATGGGGAAGATAGTACAAAGTTTGAAGGACGTATGCGCCTCACGCGAAAGAGCCCGCCGGTGTTGGCGGGCTGAGCCGTAGATCGACGGTTCGATCAGTAGATGGGGTAAGAATCGAAGTACTGCATGTTGAGCGCAATGGTTTCCGTCGGCCTCTTGCTATCCCCGTACACCACTGGTCTCACCCAAACCGCCTGGCGTCCGGCCAGTATCTGAAGGGCGCTGTGGAGCCGGCTGCTGTTGCGCACGCCGCAATACTGGCGCACATGGTTCTTCAGCACTTCCGCCGTGCCCCGGAGGTAGAAGGTCCGATACAGATAGGAGTAGATCTTGTCGGCATCCAACTCCTCGGGAGCGCGCTGCAAGGGCGGCGAAAAGAGCTGCTTGTACTCGTTCGAGTGCCATGCGGCGATCTGCTCCGCGCGACTCAACGTGTCGGCGGAAATCCGGCCGACCGCATGGGCACGCGCATCGAGATTTTCCGGGAGGCTGGAAGTGTCGGCCTCGAAGTAATGCAAGAGGCAAGCAATGCGGCCGACGATGTCCATGTACTTGTTGCCGAAGTCGCTGATGTCGTGGAGGAACTCGCCCGGCTGGAAGCTGGCCTCGACGTTGCCGGCGATGTGAAGCCAGAGAGCCTTCGCCTCCTCATCAAATTCGACGACGTCACGGCTTATGCGCCCAGAATGCCGCATCTTCTTGTAGGCCAAGAGCAGCTCGCGAAGACGTGCATGGAAAGGCAGGATGTGCTCAAGCGGCGGGTTCAGCCTCGGTTGACGGTGTCCCGAAAGCGAGGGAGACCTCGAGAACAGGAAACGGGCACAGAAGCCGGAGGTTTGCACGATCTTGCCGCGTTTAGCGAAGAAGTCGGCCAGCACGTCCGGCTGGATCATGAAGCTGATCGTCAGCCGAGGGTTCCGGGCGATGAGGTGCTTGTGCTCGGCGCGATCCAGCGGCAGCAACGGCTTGCCGTCCCAGGTGCTATTGAGGAAGCCGTAGTGGCGCATCACGGTGCTGGAAAGCAAGGTCTGACCTTCGTCCGTTAGTAGAGCCATCGCTTTTCCATCGCCCTCCAGCGCCTCGAACATCGAGCGCTTGGTGACATCGGAGTAGATAAGGCGATGTGCCTTGTACATTGTCGGCTCCTGGGCCTCGACTGCCGCGAGGCGCGCCTCCGCCGTGGCGATATCACCCGCGGCTGCCAGCTTTGCGTACTGGCTAAGTGCGCGGGTGTGGACGGCGGTCCAGCGCGCCTTCGCCTTGATGTACGCGCCCTTCTGTTCTTCCTGCTGCAGGATGACCTCGACGTCGTGGTCGTAGAAGGGAGTGCAAAGGGTCATTTCGGCGGAGGACTTGCGGTCGCCGGAAATAGCTGCGATCGCTTGATAAAGGACGCTGGGCCGGATCTGCCCGGACAGCGGATGGCGCCAGTCGACAAGAGGGCCCAGGGCAATCGAAAGCGTCGTCAGGCAGGACGTGCCGGCAATGATGTCGGTGACCTGGACGTTTTTGGCCAGCTCTTCCGCCGCGCGACGGATGCGGGGCAGAAAGGCATGGATGGGATAGGGCGGCTGGTTCAATATGAACATGTCGGCTACTCGGAAGATAAGGTCGGCGCGAAGTCGGCGGACTCACTCAAGGAGCCGCCGACCTGGAGGTGGGATGCGTGGTTTCGCTGGGCCGACTTCATGGGCCGGCCACAGGCGGCACAACAGATGGGATTGCCAGCCTGGTCACGGCGGGCGCGTTCCTGCTCGAGCATTTCGTTGAACGTGCGGGCGCAGACCTTGGCCTGGACCAGCTCATTGAAGGCAGCCAGGACGTCTTTAAGCAGCTTGCCGCTCGCGAGATGAGCCTCGAGCTTCGGATACAGATCCCTGAAATACTGCTGGGTGAGCTCGCGCTTCGAGGGCTTGGCCTTTGCCAGCAGTCGGTCGAGCTTGTCCTGAAGCGCAAGCGTGGCTTTGTCTTCGACTGCAGTCGGGTGGGTGACATCGGCGCTCACGGCGTCACCCCCATGTCGATGCCGGCCTTCAAGGGGCGCTTCCGGCGGCCGTACGTGGGCGTCGCCTGTGCCGGTTTGCGGGAGGCACTAGCGCGGGACTCGAGCCATGCTTCAATCTCGTCTGCAAACCAGACCGTGGCGCTGCGGGGCGAGTCGTCCAGCTTGAACGAAGCGGGGAAGGTCGGGTCCCACGCGGAATCCTTCGGGTTCTGACGCGCCCAAAAATGGCTCTTGCCGTCGCCAGTCATGGCATACGCGGTCTTGGCGCGCACCGCACGGCGTACGGGCTTGAGAGTCACCAGATCGCCCGAGTGAAGCTGACCGACAATGGTCTGGATAGCGACCAGCAGGCGCTGGAGTTCCGGCTGGTGGTGGAGCTCCGGTTCGGTGACGTTGCCCTGACGGCCTGCGGTCACGGGATTGGAACTGGACATAAAGACGGTCCTTAACGATGGGTTGAGCCGAGGCGCGATTGCCTTGGCGTTGCCTATCGTCAGCCCCAAAACAGGGGGCGAAGTCCGGACTTTCTTGGACGGCACCGGGCCCGGTTAGACGTGCAAGGCCGACCGGGAGTGCCACAGCCGCGGTCATTGCGGCGAACGACTGGAGAGGTGTCTCAGACGCCGGGGCAGCCAGGCCTCACGCTGAGGAGGCGCGCTTCCAGCTTCGAAAGGTTCTCCTCGATCACGGCAATGTCATTGGGCTCCACGCACTTAAGGACCTTGTCCCAAAGAAGGCTCCTCAGGGAGAACTTGAGTTCCGCTACCTCGTGAGCACCTTCCAGCGCGTCTTGGACCCACTCTCGGCGGTGGTGCCAGATCTGCAGATAACCTTCCGGAATCTCCTTGGGCGGGTGGTTGCTATCGAATACTACGGAAGACTCGAGTGGTGTGATGATCGACCGGGTTTGGCTGTCGTCACCGAATACTCGCGGTCGATAGTGGGCTGGGCACTTGATCGCCTGAGCCGTGGCGCACAAGGCGCTGACAATGTTTCGGAAGCTGACTTTACTTAGCTCGCGTGGCAAAGGGACGCCGGTGCCAAAGACTCGGGTGCGATAAAGCAACTCAAAGGCGAGCGTGACGCTTCGTTCGTAATGTGACTGGCTCGGACGGAAGCCGAGCGCTGCGTCTAGCAAATCAATCAATAGGCTAGCATTCTCGTTCGCCAAGTCTGGAAAGCTGGTAAGCCAGAAATTGTCCAGAGTGGTGTGAGCGTAACTGCGCGTGCCGCCTGTAAGGGTGCTTAGTGCGGTAATCAGCTCATCTTGGATGGGGGCGATGGGCGACGGCGGCCTAGCCTTTTCTAAGATTTCTGCGTGTGCACCAGCGAAATGCAGGAATTCAAATCTGTTCAGATGCAAGTACAGATCTTCGTCGAGACGAGCTGATCGACCAGGGGAGGTGTGCTGGGGTGGATCATCGGTAGTCCCGATCAACGCGCGAATTGATCTGTACTCATTGCAGATGCGCAGCCTGTTGCCAGACGAGTATGCAACCTCGTCGAGGTGCAATCGGACGGTATCCACGCGATCAACGAGCGAATGGAAGAAAGATTCGATCCTGTCCTTCTTTTCGTGGTCTATTTCGATTCCGATGTACGCCTTTAGGTCGTTCAGAAGAAAGGTGTTGTCTTCGCTTGCCTCAATGGGGTAGGCGTCGCGCGCTTCGAAGGAGAAGCGGGTGGTTGGGTTTTTGATGAAAGTGAGAATTCTCTTGTTTCTTCCTTCAAAGGCGATGCTCGAATCGGTCATCATTCTGTGGATGAGATAAATGACTCGAAGCGCGTTTTGCTTGTTCTCGTAACTGCCAAACGTCTTGCCGGTGATACCTCTCAAGGCGTCCGTGATGCTCTCGAACTCCTTCTTCAGGGACTCCGGATCATCGTTCCAATGGGTCCGGGTGCGCTCTCCCCGCGGGACGCTTTCGTGTTTTTCCTTTCGAACCTTCTTCGCCAGGTCCACCAGAGTGAGTCTCGCTTGTGGGATCTGTTTTGAGCTACCCAAGTGGTACGAGCTAAAAAACAGGTTGGCCCTCTTCGTATCATCCAAGCCATGCCTGAGCATGGCGCTGAGCAATGTAACGGGACCGCTCGTGCCACAGAAAAGGGGCTGGTTTCTCAGGCGCGTGCATCGTTCGTCGCTCCCAAATACAAACTTCCGCGAGTAGGGATCAACTTTGTGCTCGGCTACGAAATCCGTGAGGAACTCTTTGACGAATTGATCGAGGTGGGGCATTTGTCAAATCCTCAACGAGCTGAGGTTTATGCCTGGGGCGACAGGCTTAGGATCTCCGTCTTACCCGAAGCACAGGACTTCTAGTTTGGCGGGTTGGCAATCGCGGCACCACTATCCGAGAAGACCACACCGCTGCGCGGCGTCAGCGCCTGTTGCATTGTTGCTGCCGCCCGGAGCGCTCATTTCAGGAATGGCGATACATGCGAAGATTGAGAACGCTAGTACTCCGTCGCGTGTCCGGAGCACCGCGGTGAGTTGCGGGTATCCAAGCGGGCATCCATCCTGACTCAACGAAACATAGCCTAGTTAAATCAATGAGATGGGCCTTTTATGCTGCTGATGATCGACAACTACGACAGCTTCACCTTCAACCTCGTGCAGTACCTGGGCGAGCTGGGGCAGGAGGTGAAGGTGGTGCGCAACGATGCGCTGGACGTGGCGGGCATCCGGGCGCTGAAGCCCGCGCACATCATGATCTCGCCGGGGCCGGGTACGCCGGACGATGCAGGCGTGTCGCTGGACCTGTTGCGCGAGTTGTCGGGCGAGATCCCGGTGTTCGGCGTATGCCTCGGCCACCAGGCGATCGGCCAGGCCTTCGGCGGCAGGGTGATCCGCGCCAAGCAGATCATGCACGGCAAGACCTCGCCGGTGCGCCATCGCGGCCAGGGCGTGTTCGCCGGGCTGCCCGATCCGTTCGAGGCGACGCGCTACCACTCGCTGGTGGTGGAGCAGGGCTCGCTGCCGGATTGCCTGGAAATCACCGCGTGGACGGAGAACGCGGACGGCTCGATCGACGAGATCATGGGCCTGCGCCACAAGACCTTGCCGGTGGAAGGCGTGCAGTTCCATCCCGAGTCCATCCTCACCCAGCACGGCCACGACATGCTGGCGAACTTCCTGGGCCTGCCGCGGAGGAAGCTGGCGGCATGAGTGCGCGCGAGATCACCATCACGCCGCAGGAGGCCCTGCAGCGCACGATCGAGCACCGCGAGATCTTCCACGACGAGATGATCGCGCTGATGCGCCAGATCATGGCGGGCGAAGTGAGTCCGCTGATGACCGCGGCGATCATCACCGGCCTGCGCGTGAAGAAGGAGACGGTGGGCGAGATCACCGGCGCGGCGCGGGTGATGCGCGAGCTGGCGGAGAAGGTGCCGGTGGCGGGCGACGACGCGCACCTGCTCGACATCGTGGGTACCGGTGGCGATGGTGCGTCCAGCTTCAACATCTCCACCGCCTCGATGTTCGTGGCCGCGGCGGCGGGCGCGCGCATCGCCAAGCACGGCGGGCGCAGCGTGTCGTCGAAGTCCGGCAGTGCCGACGTGCTGGAGGCGCTGGGCGCGCGCATCGACCTCGCGCCGGCTCAGGTGGCCGAGTGCCTCGCCGAGACTGGCATCGGCTTCATGTTCGCGCCGAACCACCATCCGGCGATGAAGGTGGTGGCGCCGGTGCGCAAGGAGATGGGCGTGCGCACCCTGTTCAACATCCTCGGCCCGCTGACCAACCCGGCCGGCGCGCCGAACATCCTGATGGGCGTGTTCCATCCCGACCTGGTGGGCATCCAGGTGCGCGTGCTGCAGCAGCTCGGCGCGCGGCGCGCGCTGGTGGTGTGGGGCCGCGACGGCATGGACGAGATTTCGCTGGGCGCGGCCACCCTGGTGGGCGAGCTGAAGGACGGCGTGGTGCGCGAGTACGAGGTCGAGCCGGAGGATTTCGGCCTGGCGATGGCCTCCAGCCGCAACCTGCGCGTGGCCGATGTGGCCGAGTCGAAGGCGATGCTGGAGCAGGCGCTGGCCGGTGAGCGCGGGGTGCCGCACGACATCGTCTGCCTCAACGCGGGCGCGGCGCTGTACGCGGCGAACGTGGCCGATTCCATCGGCGCCGGTATCGCGCTGGCGCGCGCCACGATTGCCAGCGGCGCGGCCCGTGCGAAAATGCAGGCCTTCGTGGCGGCGACGAAACGGCTGGCCAGCAGGCTGTGATAGCTTGACGGCGCGACGACATTTGCGCCGCCACGATGCCTCCGCCCCCAGCATTCACCCGTGCCATGACCGACATCCTCAACCGCATCCTCGCCCGCAAGGCGGAAGAAGTGGCCGAACGCCAGTCACGGCTGCCGCTGGCCGAACTGGCCGCGCGCATCCCCGACCTGCCCGAGACGCGCGGCTTCGCCGCGGCGATCGAGGCGAAGATCAGTGCCGGCAAGCCCGCGGTGATCGCCGAGGTGAAGAAGGCCAGCCCGAGCAAGGGCGTGATCCGGCCCGACTTCGACCCGGCAGCCATTGCGAAAAGCTACGAGAAGGGCGGCGCGGCCTGCCTGTCGGTGCTCACCGACAGCGACTTCTTCCAGGGCAGCGAGGCCTTCCTGCAGCAGGCGCGCGACGCGTGTTCGCTACCGGTGCTGCGCAAGGACTTCATCATCGACCCGTACCAGGTGCACGAGGCGCGCGCGATCGGTGCCGACTGCGTGCTGCTGATCGTGGCCGCGCTGGACGACGACGTCCTGCTGCAGCTCTCGCTGCAGGCGGCCGAACTGGACCTCGACGTGCTGTGCGAGGTGCACGACGAGGAGGAGCTGGAGCGCGCGCTGGCGCTGCCGGTGCCGCTGATCGGCGTCAACAACCGCAACCTGCGCAACTTCGAGACTTCGCTGGAAACCTCGCTGGCGCTGCAGGAACTGATGGAATACGACCGCATCCTGGTCGCCGAATCCGGCATCCGCACGCCCGAGGACGTGGCGCGGCTGCGCGAGGGCGGCATCCACGCGTTCCTGGTCGGCGAGGCGTTCATGCGCGCCGAGGATCCGGGCAGCGAATTGAAGCGGTTGTTCGGCACGAAATAATGCAGATGAAGACAGGGGATATGGCGCCGTCCGCAGCGGCGAGCGATGACGTGCCGATGCCGCGCGTGGTGCTGTTCGATTTCGACGGCGTGCTGCTGCACGGCGACGCGTTCTACCTCTTCGTCCGCAGCCGTTACGAGCGTTCGTGGCTGCGCAAGCTGCTGGTGCTGCCCTGCCTGCCGTGGTTGCTGCTGCAGTTGCCATTCTCGCGCCGGCATGCGGCGCGCACCCTGGTGCACGTGGCGCTGTTCGGTACTGGCGAGCCGCGTTACCAGGCACAGGCGCGCGCGTTTGCCGCCGAGCTGGTGCAGCACTCGCGCCTGTTCAATCGCGACGCGCTGCGCCAGCTGCGTCGCCACCAGCAGGCGGGCGAGCGCGTGATCGTGGTCACCGGCTGCGAGCAGGCGCTGGTCGGTGGCATCCTCGAGCAGCTGGGCCTGGGCGAAGTGGAACTGCTAGCTTCGCGATTGCGTGTTTCCGCTTTGGGCATGCGCACCGGCTTCCACAACATCGGCGCGAACAAGCTCAAGGCGCTGGCCGCGCACGGTGTGCGCGAATGGCAGCTTGCCTACAGCGACTCGCTGATGGACGTGCCGATGCTGAAGCCCGCCGCCGAGCCGGTGCTGGTCAACGGCACGCCGAAGCTATGCAAGAAGATGGACGCCGCGCTGGGCCGGGTGGTCGGTCGCGTCGAGTGGCGTTGATGCGACGGCATCGTTCGCGCTGAGCGTAGCCCGCACAGCGGGCGGAGTCGAAACGCCGTGCCTGCCTGCCCTTCGACTGCGCGCCTGCGGCGCTACGCTCAGAGTGAACGGAGGGAGGTGATCGACAGCGCCACTGCCTCCGCCACGCGTATTCCGTCCACTGCGGCGGAGAGAATGCCGCCCGCATAGCCTGCGCCCTCGCCGGCCGGATACAGGCCCCGCGTGTTGAGGCTTTGCAGGTCGTCGTCGTTGCGGCGGATGCGCACCGGCGAGGAAGTGCGTGTTTCCACGCCGGTGAGCATCGCGTCGGGCAGCGCGTAGCCGCGGATCTGGCGGTCGAACGCGGGGATCGCGGCGCGGATCGCGGCCACCGCGTAGTCGGGCAGCGCGGTGGAAAGGTCGGTGAGGTGCACGCCCGGCTTGTACGAGGGCTGCACCTCGCCGAAGGCGCGCGAAGGCCTGCCGGCGAGGAAATCGCCAACGCGCTGGCCCGGTGCGCTGTAGTCGCCGCCGCCGAGTTCGTACGCATGCGATTCCCAGTGCCGCTGCAGCGCGATGCCCGCCAGCGGACCTTCGCCATAGGGTGCGTAGTCAGCCGGCGTGATGTCGCAGACGATCGCCGCGTTCGCGTTCCGCTCGTTGCGCGAGTACTGACTCATGCCGTTCGTCACCACTCGGCCCGGTTCGCTGGCGGCCGCCACCACGGTACCGCCGGGGCACATGCAAAAGCTGTACACCGAGCGGCCGTTGCCGACGTGGTGCACCAGATGGTAGTCGGCCGCGCCGAGGATGGGATGGCCGGCCTGCGGGCCGAAGCGCGTGCGGTCGATCAGCGACTGCGGGTGCTCGATGCGGAATCCGATCGAGAACGGCTTGGCCTCCACGTACACGCCGCGCGCATGCAGCATCTCGAACGTGTCACGCGCGCTGTGGCCCAGCGCCAGCACCACGTGGTCGCTGCGCAGCTCCTCGCCGCCGACCAGTTTCACACCACGCACGCGACGCTCGCCATGCGCATCGGTGTCGATCACGAGGTCGTCCACGCGCTGGTCGAAGCGGATCTCGCCGCCCAGCGATTCGATGGTGGCACGCATGTTCTCCACCATCGTCACCAGCCGGAACGTGCCGATGTGTGGCTTGCTGACGTAGAGGATTTCCTCCGGCGCACCGGCCTGCACGAATTCGGTCAGCACCTTGCGGCCGTGATGCCGCGTGTCGCGGATCTGGCTGTGCAGCTTGCCGTCTGAGAACGTGCCCGCGCCCCCCTCGCCGAACTGCACGTTGGAATCCGGGTGCAGCTCGCGCTTGCGCCACAGGTCCCAGGTGTCCTTGGTGCGCTCGCGCACCGCCTTGCCGCGCTCCAGCACGATGGGGCGGAAGCCCGACTGTGCCAGGATCAGCGCTGCGAAGATGCCGCAGGGACCGAAGCCGATCACGATCGGGCGGTGTTCGAGCTTCGTCGGTGCCTGCGCCACGAAGCGGTAGCCGGTGTCGGGCGTGGGCTGTATGTGGCGGTCGTCGGCATGGCGCGCCAGCAGCACGGCCTCGTCGGCCACCTCCACGTCCAGCGTATAGATCAGCGCGATCGCGCCGCGCTTGCGCGCGTCGTAGCCGCGGCGGAACACGGTGAAGCCGAGCAGCGCCTCAGGCTTGATGCCGAGCTTCGCGCGGATCGCGGCGGTCAGGGCTTCCGCAGGGTGATCCAGCGGCAGCTTGAGGTCGGTAAGACGCAGCATCGGGAGATGGGAATGTTTCGCTGGAGCGCAGGGGCGGATTTTCGCAGATATGGTGCGAGGGTGCGGGGCGATTGGTGCGCATCAGCGTGAGCGAGGCTGACTTGCCGCTCGCAACAGGACGGTTCCGAGCCGCCGCCGCGCCCGGAACCGCTTCATTTCTGACAGTCGCTGCTCTCCATGCATGATGAGGGCTCGCGCGACATGCCCTCGCCGCAGCCTCAGAACTTCCCGAGGAAATCCGCCTTGCCCAGCTCGGCCCCGGCCTCGCGCAGGATCGCGTAGGCGGTGGTGCAGTGGAAGAACAGGTTCGGCAGCACGTAGTCGAACAGGTAGGCCTGCCCCTTGAAACGCTGCTCGCCGGTGGGACTGTTGCGGCTGGGGAAGACCACGCTGCGCACCTCGCTGCCGTCGATCTGCGCGGCCTGGAAGCCCTGCACGTAGGCGGTCGCGCTGTCGATGCGTGCGTACACTTCGGCCAGCGTGGCCTCGTTGTCCGGGAAGGATTTCGGTTCGACGCCGGCAAGGCGGGCGGAGCCGCGGCAGGCCATGTCGCAGGCGATCTGCACCTGCTTCACCAGCGGCAGCATGTCGGGGATCAGGCGTGTCTGCAGCAGCACGGCATCACTGACGTTCTTTGTCTTGGCGTGTGCCTCGCCCTGCTGCAGCACGTGGCGCAGATTGCTCAGCGCGCGGACGAAGACGGGGACGGAAGCTTGGTACATGGAGAGGCTCATCGGATTTGCTCCACGGAGTCGGGGGAAGGGAGTTCGGGGGCGAGCACGTCGCCTATGACTGCTTGCGCGGCAGGCGCCACGGCGTCGGCGACGAATGCCGGAGCCGGGGCGACATGGCTGGTGGCGCGGACCGCCACCAGTGTTGCCGCGAGCAGCAGCAGCGCGGCGAGTACGAAGGCCGCGCCCGGCAGGTGGTGGATCGGCGCGTGGTCGCTGATGAACAGCGCGAACAGGTTCGCGAACATCGCCGGGCCGAAGATGCCGGCGAGGCTGGCGAGGCTGGTCAGCGCGCCCTGCAGGCGGCCCTGCTCGTGCGGGTCGACCTGGTGGGTCATCATCGACTGTGCCGGCGGGCCGGCGAGGCCGCCCAGGCAGAACAGCGGGATCGCCAGCAGGAACAGCCAGGCGTTGGGTGCGAGGCCGAATGCGAGGTAGCCCAGCACGCACAGCGACAGGCCGATCAGGATCATTCGCCGCTCGCCCAGCTTCGGCATCAGCCGGCGCACCAGCACGGCCTGCACCAGGCCACTGCAGACGCCGACCAGGCCCAGCGTGTAGCCCGCGGTCTGCGGACCCCAGTCAAAGCGGTACTGGATGAACAGCACGTAGGTGGAGTTGAGCGAGAACTGCGCGAGGTTGATCAGGAAGAACACCGCGGCCAGCGTGAACACCTGCGGATAACGGCGCAGCAGCACCACCGCGCCGATGGGGTTGGCGCGGCGCCAGTCGAAACGCACCGTGCGGCGCTCCTTCGGCAGCGACTCCGGCAGCACGAACCAGCCGTAGCAGAAGTTGAGCAGCGACAGCGTGGCGGCCACCCAGAACGGCAGGCGCAGGTGCCAGTGGCCGAGAAAGCCACCCAGTGCCGGACCCACAATGAAGCCGATGCCGAACGCCGCACCCAGCATGCCGAACGCAGCGGCACGCTTCTCCTTCGGCACGATGTCGGCGATGTAGGCGTTCGCGGTGGAGAAGCTTGCGGCGCAGGCCCCCGAGAACAGTCGCCCCACGAACAGCAGCCACAGCGTCGGCGCCAGCGCCATCACGATGAAATCCATGCCCAGGCCGAAGCTGGAAATCAGGATCACCGTGCGCCGGCCGAACCGGTCCGACAGCGCGCCCTGCACCGGCGAGAACACGAACTGCATGGCCATGAAGAATGCGGCGAACCAGCCCACCCAGGATGCCGCCTTGGCGATGTCGCCGCCGATCAGGCCTTCGATCAGATGCGGCAGCACCGGAATGATGATGCCGAACGCCAGCATGTCCAGCATCACGGTGACGAAGATGAAGGCAAGCGCGGCGTTGCGGCGCGGGACGGGGGCGGCGGGTTGGCTCATGGCACGGATGGCGGCGGCAGACGCGAAACGATAGCGCATCGCGCCGCGACGCGGCTGGCCCGCGGCGAAACGCCGGTGGCCGGTCCCGTTCTCAGCCCGGCGGCGCCGTGAGTTCCTGCGCGGTGAGGCAGCCGGTGTGGCGGCGGTCCAGCTTGTGGAACTGGCGGCGCAGGTCGGCCTGCCATGCCTTGAGCGTCACCGGCCTGCCGTGGCCGCCGGGCAGTTCGCCCGCTTCCATCACACCGTCGTGGTTGCTGTCCATGCGCTCGAAACCGCGGCTCATGTAGGCCACGTATTCGGCCTCGCTCACGCAGCCGTTGCCGTCGGTATCGAACTGGCGCAGGTAGGCGTTGCGCGAATCCTGCGCGGCCACGGCGAGCGGCAGCAGGAAGGCCAGCAGGCAGGTGGGCGGCAAGTGTCGGCGCATGCCGGCATTGCAGCAGTTTCGCGGCGACGGCGGCAAGTGCGTGACCGGGATATCCCTAGGTCCCGTGGTTCTCGTCGCGTGCGGGGATGGCCGAGAGCGTGGCGACGCGGTTGCGGCCGGCACGCTTGGCGGTGTACAGCGCGCGGTCGGCACGGTGGATCAGCGCGTCGGCGTGATGGTCCTGCGGCAGACGGGCCGCCACGCCGATCGAGATGGTGATGGTCTGCGCCTCGCCGCCCAGCAGCGGACGCAGCCGGGCCACCTGCTGGCGCATGCGTTCGGCTAGCGCACCGGCGCCGGCTGCGTCGGTATCCGGCAGCAGCACCAGGAATTCCTCGCCGCCGGCGCGACCCAGCACGTCCGACGCGCGCAGATGCCCGCCGATGCAGGTCGCCAACGCCGCCAGCACGCGGTCGCCGCCGGCATGGCCGAAGCGGTCGTTGATCGCCTTGAAGTGGTCGGCGTCGATCATCAGCGTCGCCAGTTCGCCCGCCTGCTCCTCCGCTTGCCGGAACAGGCGCTGCGCTTCCTCGTCCAGCGCCAGCCGGTTGAGGGTGCCGGTGAGCGGATCGGTGCGCGCCAATCGATGCAGTTCGGCCTGCACCGCCTCGTTGTACATCAGCAGGAAGCCGATGCTGGCGAGCGCCGGCTCCACCGCGCTGTAGATCATCTGCGCCGCATTGGCGGGCGAGTAGGCGAGCAACCCGGCCGCGGTGGCGGGATGGAAGGCCAGGTCGCCCAGCCGGGCGCACCAGCCCAGCAGGGCGCCCAGCAGCACCAGCAGCATCACCCGCTGCGCGGTCGAGCCGCCGCGGCGCAGCGCATGGCGCAGCGGCCATACCAGCAACAGCAGGTAGGCGCCCAGCGCCAGCGTCGCGATGTACACGCGCATGCGGTAGTCGGGCACGACCACGCCGAACCAGGCGATGCCGAGCCAACCGATCGCGCCGATCGCCGCCAGCAGGACCCGACGCCGCGGTGCGCCCAGCAGCAGGCGCAGCGCGTACGCGGTCCCGGCGTAGGAAATCATCAGCACGCCGTTGGCGAGCACGATCGACAGCCAGTCGCTGACCTGGCCGCGCAGTCCCATGAGTATCCAGCCGACCACCTGCAACAGCAGCACGGTGCCCCAGATACGCAGGCTGGTGCGGGCGACGCCGGCATAGGCCCGCGTGGCGGCCAGCAGCAGGGGCGCCAGCAGCAGCGCCTGCAGGGCGCCGAACAGGGCAATGGTGGCCAGGTCGATACGCACGATATCCGGGACGGCGGGGCCGGAGCGGCAAGGCTGGCTCCAGGTACGCAGCAGTTATCGGCAGCGGTGCGGAATACCTTAGGGAGTGCTCAATGTCTCCGGACGTTGAGCGGGCTCTCAGCGCACCCCGCCGTGGATGCCGATGAACTGCAGGAACTCGGCGCGGGTGCGCGCATCGTCGCGGAACGCGCCCAGCATCTGGCTGGTGACCATCGACACGCCTCGCTTGTGCACGCCGCGCGTGGTCATGCATTCGTGGCTGGCGTCGACCACCACCGCCACGCCGGCCGGCCGCAGGTTTTCCTGGATGCAGTGGGCGATTTGCGCGGTGAGCTTCTCCTGCACCTGGAAGCGGCGCGCGTAGCCTTCCACCACGCGCGCCAGCTTGCTGATGCCGACCACGCGGTTGGTCGGCAGGTAGCCGACGTGGGCGCGGCCGATGATCGGCGCCATGTGATGCTCGCAATGGCTTTCAAACTCGATGTCGCGCAGCACCACCATCTCGTCGTAGCCCTCGACTTCCTTGAAGGTGCGCTTGAGGTAGTCGGCCGGATCCTCGGTGTAGCCGGAGAACCAGTCGCGGTAGGCCTTCACCACGCGCCTGGGCGTGTCCAGCAGGCCTTCGCGCGCAGGGTCCTCGCCGGCCCAGCGCAGCAGGATGCGCACGGCTTCCTCGGCCTGCTCGCGGGTGACGTCGTTGGGGATGGACTCGCTCATGCGGGGCTCGCATCATCGGGTGGGGTGCGACAGTGTAACGGCCCCGCCGTCGCGGGCGTTGCGATCCGTGTGCAAAGCCCGCGGGTCAGGCCTCGTCGTCGCCGCCGGCCTCGTCGCCCGTGGCGGCACCGCCCAGCAGGCGCTGCGCGTCGTCCTCGGCCAGCGACTCCACGCCGCGCAGCTTGCGTTCGATCGCGCGGGTGCGCTTGCCGACCAGCTCGTCGAGGTTGTTGCGGGCGCTGTCGAGCTGCTTCTTGGCCTTGTCCAGGATCTCGCCGAACTTGCCGAACTCGTTCTTCACCGCGCCCAGCAGCTGCCACACCTCGCCGCTGCGCTGCTGGATCGCCAGCGTGCGGAAACCCATCTGCAGCGCGTTGAGGATCGCGGTGAGCGTGGTAGGCCCGGCCACGGTCACCTTGTGCTCGCGCTGCAGCGCCTCGAACAGGCCGGGGCGGCGGATCACCTCGGCGTACAGGCCTTCGGTGGGCAGGAACAGGACCGCGAAGTCGGTGGTGTGCGGTGGTGCCACGTACTTGGCGCGGATGGTCCTGGCCTCGTCGCGCATGCGGCGTTCCAGCGCGCCGGCGGCGAGCGCGGCGGCCTCGGCATCGGCGCGTTCCTGGGCGTCGAGCAGGCGTTCGTAGTCCTCGCGCGGGAACTTCGCGTCCACCGGCAGCCACACCGGCTGCTCGCGCTCGGCGCCAGGCAGGCGGATCGCGAATTCCACGCGCTCGCTGCTGCCCGGCACGGTGGCCACGTTGGACTCGTACTGTTCAGGGGCGAGCAGTTGTTCGAGCAGGGCGCCCAGCTGCACCTCGCCGAGGATGCCGCGCGTCTTCACGTTGCTCAGCACGCGCTTGAGATCGCCCACGCCGGTGGCCAGCGACTGCATCTCGCCCAGCCCGCGCTGCACCGCTTCCAGCCGCTCGGAGACCAGCTGGAACGATTGGCCCAGCCGCGCCTCCAGCGTGGTCTGCAGCTTCTCGTCCACGGTGGCGCGCATCTTCTCCAGTTGCGTGGCGTTGTCCTGCTGCAGAGCCTTCAGCTGCGCCTCCAGCGTGCCGCGCACTTCGCCCATGCGTTTCTCGTGCTCGGCGCCGAGAGCGGACAGGCGCTGCTGCTGCTGTTCGCCGAAGCGGTTCAGGGCCTGCGCGAGTTCCTCGCGGCTGTGGCGCGCGTCTTCGGTAAGGCGCTGCGCCAGCGTCTGCAGGCCGGCGCCGGTGCTGTCGGTGAGTGCGGCGAGGCGCTGGCCGAAGCCGTCGATGCGCTCGGCCTGCTGGCGCGACATGCCGCCGAGCTGCTCGCTGACATGGCCGCGGAAGCGCTCGAAGCCCTGCTGCAGCTCCTCGCGGCCGCTGCGCTGCTCCTCGCGCAGCGCGCGCTGCAGCCGCTCGTTGTCGTCCTTCAGTGCGTCGAGCCTGGCGGCGACGCCGGCGTCGCCGCGGCCGCGCAGCAGCAGGGCGAGCTGCAGGGCCAGCAGCACCAGCGCGAGCACGACGAGGACGATGAGCAGGGTTTCGCTGGCAGGCATGGCGGGTTTCGCTGGAATCGGATACGCACCAGTGTACGTCCTGCCGTCGCAGCGTCTGCGATTCACGCAGCTTTCGCCGCGGGCGCGCATGATGGCCGAATGCATTCCGAACGGGAGCGGGTCATGGAACACGAGCACGACTACCTGATCGTCGGCGCCGGCATGGCGGCCGACGCGGCGGCGAAGGCGATCCGCGTGGCCGACGCCGCGGCGGACATCGGCATGGTCGGCGACGAGGCCGCGCCGCCGTACCAGCGCCCGCCGCTGTCCAAGGCGCTGTGGAAGGGCGACAAGCAGGTGGCCGACATCGACCTCGGCACTGCCGCCAGCGGTGCGACCCTGTACCAGGGGCGGCGCATCGTGGCACTGGATCACCTGGTCCGCGTCGTGCGCGACGAACAAGGCGACAGCTACCGCTACCGCCGCCTGCTGCTCGCCACCGGTGCCACACCACGGCGGCTGCCGTTCGAGGGCGGCGACCGCATCATCCATTACCGCACGCTGGACGATTACCAGGCCTTGCGCCGTTACGCCCAACCCGGCGCGATCATTGCGGTGATCGGCGGCGGCTTCATCGGCGCCGAACTGGCGGCCTCGCTGTCCGGGGTCGGCTGCAAGGTGTGCATGCTGTTTCCGGACGCGCACATCGGCGCGGGCCGTTACCCCGACAGCCTCGCGCGTTACCTGGACGACTACTACCGCCAGCACGGCGTGGACGTGCGCAGCGGCGTGCGCGTGACCGGCAGCAAGCCCACCGACGGCGGCGTGGAGCTGAGCCTGTCCGATGGCAGCCTGCTGCGGGTGGAAGCCGCGGTGGCCGGCCTCGGCGTGACGCCGAACACCGCGCTGGCCGAGCAGGCCGGTCTCAAGGTCGACAACGGCATCGTGGTCGACGCCCAGCTGCGCACGAACGTCCCCGACATCTGGGCCGCCGGCGACGTGGCGAACTTCTACAACCCCGCGCTGGACCGGCGCCTGCGCGTGGAGCACGAGGATGCGGCGGTGAGCATGGGCCGCCATGCCGGCCGCGCGATGGCCGGTGCCGCGGGCAGCTACGACACGCTGCCGTTCTTCTACTCCGACCTGTTCGATCTCGGCTACGAGGCCGTCGGCCTGCTCGACATGCGGCTGGACGTGTTCGGGGACTGGCGCGAGCCCAATCGCGAAGGCGTGGTGTATTACCTCGAGCACGGCCGGGTGCGCGGCGTGCTGCTGTGGAACACCTGGGACCAGGTGGACGCGGCGCGCGCGTTGATCGCCGAAGCGGGGCCGTTCGACGCGGCGTCGCTGCAAGGGCGACTGCCGCGTCCGGCGTGAGCGCGGGCGCCGTCGCCGTGGTGGGACGCCTTCCCGTGTCGATGCACGGCACCCCCACATGGAAGCTCGCAAGCAACCACTGGCCCGGCGATTTTCCAGTCTTCGCGGCGACGACCGATCCAGCTTAGCGCCGGCGCATCACGTCGCGCACGTCACTCCACCCGGCAGAACACCGCCTTGAGGTAGCGGCTTTCCGGCACATCGGCGCGCACCGGATGGTCGGCGCCGGCGCCGCGCACTTCGAGGATCTGGATCTCGCGGCCCGCATTCAGCGCCACACGGCGCAGCATCTCCAGGAAATCCGCCTCGCTCACCAGGCCGGTGCACGAGCAGGTGAGCAGCAGGCCGCCGGGCGGGATCACGTCGAGCGCCAGGCGGTTCATCGCGAAGTATTTCTTCAGCGCGTCGAACACCTTGCTGCGGTCGCGGGTGAGCTTGGCGGGGTCGAGGATCACCGCATCGTACTTTTCGCCGCGTGCCACGGCTGCACGCAGCCAGTCGAAGATGTCGGCCTGCTGGAAATCCGCTGTCACGTTGTTCGCCGCAGCGTTGGCGCGGGCGATGCCGAGGATGCCCGCGTCCATGTCCACACCCACCGCTTCGTGAGCGCCTGCGGCCATCGCATGCACCGCGAAGCCGCCGGCGTTGCAGCACAGGTCGAGCACGCGGCGGCCCTTCGCCAGCTCGGCGAAGCGCTTGCGGTTGTCGCGCTGGTCGGCGAAGAAGCCGGTCTTGTGGCCGCAACCCGGCGCGGCATGGAAGCGCAAGCCATGCTCGTGCACTTCCACCGCCGTCGGCACCTCGGCGGTGCGGCAGTCGAAGGATTCCTGCTTCTGCACGTGCGATTCGGCGAACCAGTACAAACGCGCACCGGGAAACTCGGCGGTCAGCGCGGCGTGGATCGTCTCGCGGAATTTCCACATGCCGGCGGCGAAGTATTCGACGACGAGGATGTCGGCGTAGCGGTCCACGATCAGGCCGGAGAGCCCGTCGCCCTCGCTGTGCACCACGCGCCAGGCGTCGGTGTCGCCATCGAGCTGCAGCAGCTCGCGGCGCAGCTGCACCGCGCGGCGGATGCGCGCGGCGATCCAGCCGGCGTCGATTGTTTCGGCGGGATCGGCAGTGAGCAGGCGCAGCGCGATGCGCGCGTGGCCGTTCCAGAAGCCGCGGCCGGCAAAGCGGCCTTTCGCATCCACCACGTCCACCACGCTGCCCGGCGGGATGCGCGACTCGGGTTTGTGCACCTGTGCGGACCATACCCAGGGGTGGCCGGGCGCGCGGTCGGATTTCAGGTGGATGACGGGGAAGGCGGAAATCGGTTCATTCATCCGCGAATGATAGCGGCTTGCCTTGCTCCCCTCTCCTCGCTCCCCGAAGCCGGCGCCATCCATGGCGCCTCTCCGGGTGCCCGCTTGCGGGAGAGGGGCTTAAAGGCAAAGCTCAGACCGGCTCCAGCCAGCCCCACTGGTCGTTGGTCTTGCCGTTGAACAGGCCGAAGAACAGCTCCTGGATGCGGCGGGTGACGCGGCCGGCCTTGCCGGCGCCGATCTGCTTGCCGTCGACTGCGCGGATCGGGGTGACCTCGGCGGCGGTGCCGCACATGAACACCTCATCGGCGAGGTAGAGGTATTCGCGCGGGAGGTCGCGTTCGATCACCTCGATGCCGTCCTCGCGCGCCAGCGTGATCAGCGAGTGGCGGGTGATGCCGGTGAGGATGGAGGCGCTGGCCGGCGTGGTGTGCAGCGCGCCGTCGAACACCAGGAAGATGTTCTCGCCCGCGCCTTCGCTCAGCAGACCGGTGGAGGCCAGCGCAATGCCCTCGCCGAAGCCCATGCGGCGCGCCTCGCGCGCGATCAGCTGGCCGGAGAGGTAGTTGCCGCCGGCCTTGGCGCCGGCCGGGATGGTGTTGGGCGCGAAGCGCTGCCAGCTCGACACGCAGGCGGTGATGCCCTGTTCCAGCGCCTCCGGCCCGAGGTAGGGGCCCATCGGCCATGCGGCCACGGCCACGTCGATCGGCGTCTCGGCGGAGAGGCCGAAGCCACCCAGGCCGCGCCACGCGACGGGGCGCAGATAGGCGGCGGTGAGGCCGTTCTTCCGCACCACCTCGCGGCAGGCGGCGGCGATCTCGTCGCGCGTGTACGGCAGCGCCATGTCGTAGATCTTGGCCGAATGGAACAGCCGGGTCAGGTGGTCGGTGAGGCGGAAGATCGCCGCGCCGTCCGGCGTGGCGTAGCTGCGGATGCCTTCGAACACCGAGGAACCGTAGTGCAGCGCGTGCGACATCACGTGGGTGGTGGCATCGGCCCACGGCTTGATCGCGCCGTTCTGCCAGATCCATTCGGGGTACTGCTGCGCCATGGCAAATCTCCGTTGGGGACTGCCCATGATAATCCCGCCTCCCGTGCGCCGACATTTGCGGCGCAGCAAGTCACCTCAGCCGCCGTAGCGCAACCACAGGCAGCCGGCCTGGCGGGCGATCGCGAAACGTGCGCCGTCGTCGCCGCTGGTGCGCAGCTGCAATTCGTCGGCAGTCGCTGCGGATGGGGTGGCCGCACTGCCGGCGGCGGCGGGATCATCACCCGGATCGCCGCCGAAATGGATTTCCAGCAGCGGTTGCCGTACCAGCCGGTCAAGTGCGCGAAGGTCGCCCGTCGCGGCCACGTGCCCGTAGCCGCGCCACAGCATCAGCCCGGCCAGCTGGTTCGGATCGCGTGCCGCGAAGGCGTCGATCACGCGCTGGCGCAATTCCGCCGCCGTGGTGGCGCAGCGCTGCAGGGGGACCGGCAGGCCGGGTGTCGCGACGCTCGCGGCCGCTGCGGGTGGCGGTGCCTGCACCGGCGCGGCCTGCTGGGAGGTGCAGGGCTGGTCGGTGAACAGCGGGTTGCCGTGTGCGTCCACGCAGTGGTGGATCGGGTTCTGCGCCCGTGCCGGCAAGGCGAAGGCGAGCAGCGGAAGCAGCAGGAGCAGGGCGGTCGCACGCATCGGGGCAGCATAGCGACACGCGGCCGCGACGACCGTGAACCTCTCCGGCGGTTTAACCCAGTTGTTCCAGCACCGCGCGCGTGGCCTTGGCCCGGTTCAGCGTGTAGAAGTGCAGGCCCGGCGCGCCGCCCTCCAGCAGCCGGCGGCACATCTGCGCCACCACTTCCGCGCCCAGTGCGCGTACCGAGGCGGCATCGTCGCCATGCGCCTGCATGCGCTTGGCGATCCAGCGCGGGATCTCGGCACCGCACAGGTCGGAGAAGCGCTGCAGCTGGCTGTAGTTCGCGATCGGCATGATGCCCGGCACGATCGGTACCCGCACGCCGAGCCGGTAGGCGTCCTCCACGAAACGGAAATACGCGTCGGGATTGAAGAAGTACTGGGTGATCGCACCGTTCGCGCCGGCGTCCACCTTGGCCTTGAAGTGGCGCAGGTCGGCATGGGCATCGCCGGCCTGCGGGTGGATCTCCGGATACGCCGCCACCTCGATGTGGAAATGGTCGCCGCTGTGCTCGCGGATGAAGCGCACCAGCTCGGCCGCGTAGCGGAAATCGCCCACGCTGGCCATGCCCGACGGCAGGTCGCCGCGCAACGCCACGATGCGGCGGTAGCCGGCTGCCTTGTAGCCGTCGAGCAGGGCGCGGATCTCGGCGCGCGTGCCGCCCATGCAGGACAGGTGCGGCGCCACCGCGAGGCCGTGCACGGCGTGCAGGTGCGCCACGGTGTCGCCGGTGTAGCTCAGCGTGGAGCCGCCCGCGCCGAAGGTCACCGACGCGTACTCCGGCTGCCAGGCCTTCAGCACGTGCGCGGCCTGGTCCAACTGGACGCGCTGCTCGTCGGTCTTGGGCGGGAAGAATTCGAGGCTGATGGCGGGCATGGGAGTCCTTCGGGGATGCTTCCAGTTATTCTATACGTTCATCGCGATGAAAGGATAGACGTCCAAATGCAAGTGCAAGCGGCGGGCATGACGCCATCGATGGCCGGGCATGGCTGCGGGCTGTGAAAAGCGCCGCGTGCGCTAGGCTGGTGCGCTTTCCCTGCTGGCTGCGTCATGTCCATCGTCCTCACCCCTTTCGCGCGTGCCCGTCTGTTCCCGCGCGAGCCGCGTGGCAACACCATCCAGGACTGCACGCCCGAAGCCTTCCAGCGCCGGCTCAACGACGAGGCGCCATCCAAGGTGCTGGAAGGCTACGCGCCGTTCTGCAAGCTGCACGTGCACCGCAACTGGACCTCCACGCGCTGCCTCACCGTGCCGGTCACCGACGCCAACCGGCACCGGTTGCGCAGCGCCTACGAGGCGCGCACCAGGGCCGAGCTGCCGGTGCTGGTGCGCTGGTTCGAGGGCGTGGAGCCGCCGGTGGCGAATTGGCTCGTGGTGATCCTCTACAGCCGCGAGCAACTGGCGAAGGAAGGTGAGCCTATCGATGCGGACTGGGGCATCGTGGGTTGCCTCTACACGATGGAGCCCGGGGAAATCCCGATGGCGCCGATCACCATGATGCGCAACGCGCTGGGCGTGGAAGAGGGCGGCTCCGGCGTGCCGCTGGATCGTGACGCCTACCGGCGCTCGGTGGCGTTCTGGGAGTGCAACGCCAACTGGCGGCCATAGGGCCGCCATCGCCGATGGCCTGTCGCAGCGGATTTTCGGGTCGCCCGAACAGGGTTTTCATTGGCGCCCATGGGTACGGGGACGATCGGTTGCGAGCCCTTCGACGCATCGCGGGGCATGACCCCGCGATGCGTCGAACCTCGCCGCCGCCTCAGTCCTGGTCGGGCCGGGCCTCGCGGTAGCCTGCGGGGATCGCCGTGTCGAAGGTGCTGGCATCCAACGGCGGGTCCATGGTCACGTGGACGCGCTGGCTCAGCACATGGCCGTCGCCGACATCGACTGCGCGCGGCACGCCATCGGCGTCGGCCCAGAGGACGATGCGCATGCCTTGCACGTCGAGCTGCCAGCCGTGGGTGACGCGGCCGTCGATCACGCGCTGGCCCGGCAACTCGACCGCGTTGCCCTGGAACTGCCGGATCGCATCCAGCCACTTCAGCGCGGCATCCGGGGTCAGCTTGGCGTTCGCCGGCAGCAGGGTCACCAGCGCCATGCGCGGACCGTGCAGCAGGGTCAGCACGCGATGCTCGGCGGCATTCACCACCACGCTGGTGGTATCGCCGATGTCGGTACGGGCGTCGCCGGTGCGGTCCATGCGCACGTGGATCGTCGGCATCGCCATGCCCTGCGACTGCTGCTCGATGGTCAGCGCGAGGGTGTGGAAGTCGCGCAGGTGCCGGAGTGCCGCATCGAAGGCGACGCTGCGCGAGGTCGGCATCAGCACCAGGGCGAGCACCAGGCAGGCGGTCGCCGTGGTGGCGAGCGCACCGATCCAGCGTGCAGGCCGGGCGCGGCGGGGACGGGCGCCAGCGAGGCGCCGTTCGAGCCTGGCCTGTGCGGCGTCGAGCGCGGCGGCAGGTGGATCGCCAGCCAGCGCCTGCAGGTGGCGGGTCAGGGCGGGGGACAGGATCGGTTCCATCACAGCACCTCCGGCGCGGGGCGCGCCTGGTCGTTGAGCAGGGATTCCAGTGTCTGCGCGGCCCGGTGCAGGCACACGCCGACGTGGTTGGGAGTGAGGCCGGTGGCACGGGCGATCGCCATGGTGTCGAGGCCGTGGATGTGTCGCAGCACGAAGCATTCGGCATGCTGCGGCTTCAGCCGTGCCAGCGCGGCGCGCAGACGCTGCGCACGCTCGGCCTGCTCGGCATCCTCCTCCGCGGTATCGGCGGCAACGGGCTCGGCGGCCTTCCACAGCGGGCGCAACCGGCGCCAGCGTTGCCGGCCGCGCAGGCGGTCGATCGCCTGCCGGGTGGCCATCGCGGCGAGGTAGGCCGGCCACGAGGCGACGTCGGTCGGCGGCTTTTCGATCAGGCGCAGGAACACGTCCTGCTGCACGTCCTCGGCCTGGCTGGCATCGCCGAGCACGCGGTACGCGGCGAGATACACGGCACGGCCGTAGCCGCGGGCGAGGGCGTTCACGTCGGGCGGCGCAATGTCCGTCATGGGTTCGCCTCCGCGGGAAAGTGAGAGGGGCATGGTGCGTCTCCGGATGGGTTCACCCATTCAGACGCGCCGACCGGCCCGATTCTTACAGCAGCAGGCGCCGGAAACGACGAAGGGCGCATCGCTGCGCCCTTCGTCTGTCCGTTCCGGAACGGAACCGCCGCTCAGTAGCGGTAGTGATCCGGCTTGTACGGACCTTCCACCGGCACGCCAAGGTAGGCGGCCTGCTCGGCGCTGAGCGTGGTGAGCTTCACGCCGATCTTCTCCAGGTGCAGGCGCGCGACTTCCTCGTCGAGCTTCTTGGGCAGGATGTAGACCTTGGCGGTGTAGCTGTCCTTGTTCGCCCACAGGTCGATCTGCGCCAGCGTCTGGTTGGAGAAGCTGTTGCTCATCACGAAGCTGGGGTGGCCGGTGGCGCAGCCCAGGTTCACCAGGCGGCCTTCGGCGAGCAGGAAGATCGCGTTGCCAGGCTTTCCATCGGCACTCTTGAAGGTGTACTTGTCCACCTGCGGCTTGATGTTGAGGCGCTCGGCGCCGCTGGCGTTCAGCGCGTCGACCTGGATCTCGTTGTCGAAGTGGCCGATGTTGCAGACGATGGCCTGGTCCTTCATCGCCTGCATGTGCGCGAGCGTCAGCACGTCCTTGTTGCCGGTGGTGGTGACGTAGATGTCGCCGCGGCCCAGCGTGCTCTCGACGGTGTTGACCTCGAAGCCTTCCATCGCCGCCTGCAGCGCGTTGATCGGGTCGATCTCGGTGACCACCACGCGGGCGCCGTAGGCGCGCAGCGAGTGGGCGCAACCCTTGCCCACGTCGCCGTAGCCGCAGACCACGGCCAGCTTGCCGGCCAGCATCACGTCCATCGCGCGCTTCAGGCCGTCGGCCAGCGATTCGCGGCAGCCGTACAGGTTGTCGAACTTGCTCTTGGTCACCGAGTCGTTGACGTTGATCGCCGGCACCAGCAGCTTGCCGGCCTCGGCGAGCTGGTACAGGCGGTGCACGCCGGTGGTGGTCTCCTCGGACACGCCCTTCCAGTCGGCGACCACGCGCGTCCAGTAGCCCGGGCGCTCCTTGGCGACGCGCTTCAGCAGGTTCTTGATGACCTGCTCCTCGTGGCTGCCGGAGGCGCTGTTGACCCAGCTCTCGTCACCCTTTTCCAGCTCATAGCCCTTGTGGATCAGCAGCGTCACGTCGCCGCCGTCGTCCACCACGAGCTGCGGGCCGAGGAAGCCGCCCTTGCCGTCGGGGAAGGACAGCGCGTCCAGCGTGCAGTCCCAGTATTCCTCCAGCGTCTCGCCCTTCCACGCGAACACCGGCGTGCCGGTGGCGGCGATCGCGGCGGCGGCGTGGTCCTGGGTCGAGAAGATGTTGCACGAGGCCCAGCGCACGTCGGCGCCGATGTCCTTCAGGGTCTCGATCAGCACCGCGGTCTGGATCGTCATGTGCAGCGAGCCGGTGACGCGCACGCCCTTGAGCGGCGTGGAGGCGGCGTACTTGCGGCGGAT
Organism: Rhodanobacter sp.; assembly: GCA_035277325.1. Classification (GTDB taxonomy): domain Bacteria; phylum Pseudomonadota; class Gammaproteobacteria; order Xanthomonadales; family Rhodanobacteraceae; genus Rhodanobacter_A. The sequence continues at coordinate 5,438 of DATEKS010000139.1, read as the reverse complement.
CGACATCAGGCCCGGCATCTCGTGCTCGGCGATGTCCAGTTCCTTGCGGCCGAAATCGGCGAGGCCGATGTCGCGGATCTTGTAGTCGTGGCTGTTCTCTTTGAGTGCGGCGTTCATGTGCTGCTCCGGTTTCGATAGGGACAAACCGGGCGCCGTTGCTGAAAGAAGCCGTCGAGCCTGGCCGTTTGGGTGAGAAGTCCGCACATGGATGTGCAGGCTGTTGCGGACGGATCCGCATGCACCAACGGTCGCAGCGCCCCTCGACGGGAAGGGGCGATTATAACGATGCACACACGGACATGCCTCCTCGGCGAGGCTTTGCGGCCGCCGATCGAAGGGTTTTGCGGCATTGCAGCAAAACCGTCGCGCTTGCGCTAGGCTTGGGGTTCCACCGCCTCTGCGAACCGATGCCGTCGTGATGAACGCTTCCCGCAGTCCCGAGCCAGCCCTGCCCGATGCCCCTTTGCGCGACGACGTGCGCCGGCTCGGCGCCCTGGTCGGCCGCATGCTGGCCGAGCAGGTGGCGCCGGCCTTCCTGGACGAGGTAGAGCACGTGCGCGTCGCCGCCATCGCGCGCCGGCAGGAAGGCGCGCCGCTGGCTGGGCTGGCCGATCCGCTGAGCGGACTCGACGTGGCGCACGCGGAAGCGCTGGCGCGCGCCTTCGCCACCTATTTCAACGCGGTGAACATCGCCGAGCGCGTGCACCGCATCCGCCGTCGCCGCGACTACCAGCGCGAGGGCGGCGCGCCGCAGCCGGAATCCTTGCGCGACGTGCTGGAGCGCCTGAAGGCGCAAGGCGTGACCGCGGACGAGCTACTGGAGTGGCTGCTGCGGCTGGAGGTGGAGCCGGTGTTCACTGCGCATCCCACCGAGGCGGTGCGCGCCTCGCTGCTGGAGAAGGAGCAGGCGATCGTGCGCGCCCTGGTCGACGGCTTCGACGGCGGCCGCACGCCGCAGGAGCGCGGCGAGGACGAGGAGCGCATCCACATGGCGCTCACCGCCGGCTGGCAGACCGCGGAGGCCTCGCCGGTGCGCCCCAGCGTGCAGGACGAACGCGACCACGTGGGTTTCTATCTTGCCGATCCGATCTACCGCATCGTGCCGGCGCTGTACGAATCGCTGGCCGACGCGCTGCAGGCGGTCTACGGCGTGGCGGTGCCACTGCCGCGCCTGCTCTCCTTCGCCACCTGGGTGGGCGGCGACATGGACGGCAACCCCAACGTGGGCGCCGACACCATCGTCGCCAGCCTCGCCAGCCAGCGCACGCAGGTGCTTGGGCGCTACATCGCCGACGTCGCCGCGCTGGCACGCCTGCTCAGCCAGACCGAGGGCCGCGTGCAGGTCGACCCGCGCCTGCGCCAGCGGCTGGACGATTACCGCACGCGCTTTCCGCAAGCGGCGGCGCGCATCCGCCCGCGTTACGCCGACATGCCGTACCGCTGCCTGCTGACCCTGATTGGCGCCCGGCTCGAAGCCACCCACGAGGACGAACATCAGGAAGCCTACGCCTCCGCCGACGAGCTGCGCGACGACCTCGAACTGATCGCCGCCAGCCTGGTCGACCATCGCGGCCTGCATGCGGGCGCCTACGCGGTGCAGCGGCTGATCTGGCGCGTGCGCAGCTTCGGTTTCCACCTTGCGCGGCTCGACGCGCGGCAGGATTCGCGCGTGCACGACGACGCGCTGGCCGCATTGTTCGGCGATGCCGACTGGGCCGGCCGCAGCGTGGATGAACGCGTAGCCACCTTGCACGCGCATCTGCGCGGCGAGCGCGATTTTGTCGCCAGCGAGGACAGCGTGGCGGCTTCGCTGCGCGCGGTGTTCGCCGCCCTGCGCGACGCACGCCAGCGCTACGGCGTGGCGGCCACCGGCCTCTACATCATCAGCATGGCGCGCTCCGCCGCCGACGTGCTGGCGGTGCTGGCGCTGGCGCGGCATGGGGGATTGGTTGAGGCTGCAGGGTTTTCTCCCTCTCCCCTTTGGGGAGAGGGGCGGGGTGAGGGGACAACCTCGAGGAAGGCTGCCGGCGAAGCGAGCAATGCACTTGGCAACACTTCCGCGAGCACCCGCCCCTCACTTCAATCCTCTCCCCAAGGGGGAGAGGAAGCAGAAGCAAAAAGCCATGTCCCTCTGGACATCGCCCCGCTCTTCGAAACCATCGACGACCTCCGCAACGCTCCGGCCACGCTGCGTGCGCTGCTGGCCGACCCGCTCTACCGCGCCCACCTCGCCGCGCGCGGCGACCGCCAGTGGGTGATGCTGGGCTATTCCGACAGCGGCAAGGACGGCGGCACGCTGGCTTCGCGCTGGGGCCTGCAGCGCGCCCAGGTGGAGCTGCTGGACGTGGCGCGCGAGCACGGCATCGCGCTGGCGTTTTTCCACGGCCGCGGCGGCTCGGCCAGCCGCGGCGGCGCGCGCATCACGCCCGCGCTGCTGTCCTCGCCGCGCGGATCGGTGGCGGGCATCCTGCGCGTCACCGAGCAGGGCGAGGTGATCCATCGCAAGTACGGCATCCGCGCGCTGGCCCTGCGCAATCTCGAACAGACCGTGGGCGCGGTGCTGCGCGCCAGCCTGCGCCCGCGCGACGAGGAATCGCGCGAAGCGGAGTGGCGCGAGCGCATGCACGCGCTGTCCGCGCGCAGCCGGCAGGCCTACCGCGCGCTGGTCGAGCGCGAGGGCTTCGTGGACTACTTCCGCAGCGCCACGCCAATCGACGTGATCGAGCGCATGGCGCTGGGCTCGCGCCCCTCGCGCCGGCGCAGCATGCGCGGCGTGGAGGACCTGCGCGCGATCCCCTGGGTGTTCGCCTGGACGCAATGCCGCTCCATCATCACCGGCTGGTACGGCCTGGGCAGCGCGCTGGAGTGGGGCGCGGCCGAATACGGCGAGCAGGCCCTGGCCGAGATGGCGCGCGACTGGCCGTTCTTCGCCAACGCGCTGGACGACGTGGAGATGCTGCTGGCCAAGTGCGACCTTGCCATCGCCGAGGCGTTCTCGCGGCTGGCCGGCGAGCTGCACGAGCCGTTCTTTGCATTGATCCGTGCCGAATTCGAGCGCAGCCGTGCCTGGGTGCTCAAGCTCAAGGGCGCGGATGAGCTGCTGCAGGGCGATCCGCGCCTCGCCGCCTCGATCCGCCTGCGCAATCCCTACATCGACCCGATGAGTCTGCTGCAGGTGGACCTACTCCAGCGCTGGCGCTCGGATGACCGCCAGGACGACGCCCTGTTGCAGGCGCTGGTGGCCTGTGTCAACGGCGTGGCGCAGGGCCTGCAGAACACCGGCTGAGCGGGGCTTGGCAGCCTTGCGGCGTGCCCGTTACGCTGGCACGCCGTTCGGAAGTTCTTCATGCAGGAAAATACGACACCCCGACTCGGCCCGCTGCCCCTGCTGATCTTCAGCGCGCGCTGGCTGCAGCTGCCGCTCTACCTCGGCCTGATCGTGGCGCAATGCGTCTACGTGTTCCTGTTCGGCAAAGAGCTGTGGCATCTGATCCACGAGGCGCCGAAACTGGGCGAGCAGGAGATCATGCTGATCGTGCTCGGCCTGATCGACGTGGTGATGATCTCCAACCTGCTGATCATGGTGATCGTGGGCGGCTACGAGACCTTCGTCTCGCGCCTGCGGCTGGAACAGCATCCCGACCAGCCGGAATGGTTGAGCCACGTCAATGCCTCGGTGCTGAAGGTGAAGCTGGCGATGGCGATCATCGGCATCTCCTCGATCCACCTGCTGAAGACCTTCATTGCCGCCGGCGCATTGCAGGGGCTGCCGTTCTGTTCGCCCGACGTGCTGGCGAGCATCGCCGAGAGCGGTGCCAACGGTTTCGGGCTGAAGTGTTCCGCGCTCACGCCGGTGGGCGTGATGTGGCAGACCATCATCCACGTGGTCTTCATCCTCTCGGCGATCGGCATCGCCTGGACCGACCGCCTGATGCAGAACAGCACGCACAGGCTGCGCGAGGCGCACTGAGCCGGGCGCGGTGTCCGCTCGCGGACGCCGCGATCCGGATGCGGACATGGCGCGCCGCGGTGCTTGCCGGGCGTGAGCGCATCACACTGATCTGCAAGGTGTTTCGATGTCGGCGCCGGTTGGCACGCGGCTTGCCATGCATGGCGCATGGATATTGCGAACCCGATCTATGGCATCCGCAAGCGCCGCCGCCTGCGACTGATGGTGGGCGGCGCGGCGCTGGCCGTGGCCGCGCTGGCCGTGCTGGTGTGGCGACTGGGGCCGGCCCTGCCGACGGCCGACCGGGGCAGCCTGTGGATCGATGCCGTGCAGCAGGGCGACATGCTGCGCGAGGTGCGTGCCACCGGCACCCTGGTGCCGCGCGAGATCCGCTGGCTGGCCGCGTCCACGCCGGCGCAGGTGGAGAAGATCCTGGTGTGGCCCGGCACGCCGGTCCGGCCGGATACCGTGCTGATGCGGCTCGCCGATCCCACCGTGGAGGATGCGCTGCGCAACGCGCAGGCGCAGGTCGCGGCCGCGCAGGCCGAGGTGGCCGCGAAGCGCGCCGAGCTGGAGTCGCAATTGCTCGACCAGCGCTCCGCGCAGGCGCAGGCGCAGTCCGACTACGCCTCGGCCAAGGTCAAGGCCGATGCCGATGCCATCGCCGCGAAGGAGCATCTGATCCCGCGCGTGCAGTTCGAGCAGGGCCAGATCGCGCTGGCCCTGCTCAAAGAACGCAGCGGCATCGAGCAGCAGCGCGTGGCCGCGTTCGCCGCCAGCATGAAGGCGCAGATCGACGCCGCGCAGGCCGCGCTGGCGCAGCAGCAGAGCAACCTGCAGCTGCGCCAGCGGCAGGCCGACGCGCTCGAGGTGAAGGCCGGCATCGCCGGCGTGCTGCAGGAAGTGGCGGTGCAGGAAGGCGCCCAGGTCGCCGCCGGCGCCAACCTCGCGCGCGTAGCCCGGCCCGACGTGCTGATCGCGCGCCTGCAGGTGCCCGAGGTGCAGGCCAAGGACGTGGCACTGGGCATGCCGGTGAGCGTGGACACCCACAACGGCCTCGTCGACGGCAAGGTGGAGCGCATCGATCCCGCCGTGCGCAACGGCAGCGTGCAGGTGGACGTGGTGCTGGCCGGCAAGCTGCCGGATGGTGCGCGCCCCGACCTTTCCGTCGACGGCCGCATCCTGATCACCCAGCTGCACGACGTGTTCTCGGTGGGACGCCCCGCGCTGGCCAAGGCCGATGGCGATCTCAGCCTGTTCCGCCTCGATCCCGGTGGCGACACCGCCACCCGTGTGCCGGTGCGCATCGGTGCGGCCTCGGTGGATCGCGTCGAGATCCTGCGCGGCCTGAAGGCCGGCGACCGGGTGATCCTCTCCGACACCAGCCAGTGGGACAAATACGATCGCATCAAGCTGAAGTGAGTAAACCCCTCTCCCTCCGGGAGAGGGGTAGGGGTGAGGGTACGGGCGGAGATGAGCGCCGCGTCCT
>DATEKS010000138.1:0-14703 GCA_035277325.1 Rhodanobacter sp. | reverse complement strand
AATCGCGCCCATCACGCATCGTCGGTAGCCTGTACCTTCGTGTTGCGAAGAACCGTAGGAAAGCAGGCGGGTGCTACCATGCGCGGCATGCCGTCAGGCGGCACTCTTTTCCCCATCCTCATTCGTCCCAAGTACTCTCATGGCTCATTCCGACGACTTCCGCCAAGCCGCTCTCGAGTATCACCGCCTGCCGCGTCCCGGCAAGATCAAGGTCACGCCCACCACACCGCTGGTGACGCAGCGCGATCTGTCGCTGGCCTACTCGCCGGGCGTGGCTTATGCCTGCGAGGCGATCGTCGAGAATCCGCAGAACGCCAGCCAGTACACCGCGCGTGCCAACCTGGTGGCGGTGATCACCAACGGCACCGCAGTGCTGGGCCTGGGCGACATCGGGCCGCTGGCCGGCAAGCCGGTGATGGAAGGCAAGGGCGTGTTGTTCCAGAAATTCGCCGGCATCGACGTGTTCGACATCGAGCTCAACGAGCGCGACCCGGACAAGCTGGTCGACATCATCGCCGCGATGGAGCCCACCTTCGGCGGCATCAACCTGGAAGACATCAAGGCGCCGGAGTGCTTCATCGTCGAGCGCAAGCTGCGCGAGCGGATGAAGATCCCGGTCTTCCACGACGACCAGCACGGCACCGCGATCATCGTCGGCGCCGCCATCGTCAATGCGCTGGAAGTGGTGGGCAAGAAGATCGAGGACGTGCGGATCGCCACCACCGGCGCCGGCGCGGCCGGCATCGCCTGCCTCGACATGCTGGTGGCGCTGGGCGCCAAGCCCGAGCACATCCTTGCCTTCGACCGCGAAGGCGTGATCTACCAGGGCCGCGACCACCTCGACCCGGACAAGGCGCGCTACGCGCGCGACACCGACAAGCGCACGCTGGCCGAGGTCGTGGCCGGCGCCGACGTGTTCCTGGGCCTGTCCGCCGGCGGCATCCTGAAGCCGGAGATGGTGGCCACGATGGCCGAGCGGCCGGTGATCCTGGCGCTGGCCAACCCGAACCCGGAGATCCTGCCCGAGGACGCCAAGAAGGTGCGTCCGGACTGCATCATCGCCACCGGCCGCTCGGACTACCCGAACCAGGTCAACAACGCGCTTTGCTTCCCCTACATCTTCCGCGGCGCGCTGGACGTGGGCGCCACCGGCATCAACGAGGCGATGAAGACTGCCTGCGTGCGCGCCATCGCCGAGCTGGCGCGCATGGAGGCTTCGGACCTCGGCAGCGCCTACGGCGGCGAGGTGCCCTCGTTCGGCGCCGAGTACCTGATCCCGCGCCCGTTCGATCCGCGCCTGCTGGTGATGCTGGCGCCGGCGGTGGCGCAGGCGGCGATGGATTCCGGCGTGGCCACGCGGCCGATCGCCGACATGGACGCGTACAAGGAGAAGCTCGGCCAGTTCATCTACCGCACTGGCCTGATCATGAAGCCGGTGTACGACCGCGCCCGTTCCGACCTGAAGCGCGTGGTGTACGCCGAGGGCGAGGAAGAGACCGTGCTGCGCGCGGTGCAGTCCGTGATCGACTACAAGCTGGCTTATCCGATTCTGATCGGCCGCCCCGAAGTGATCGACATGCGCATCCAGCGGCTGGGCCTGCGCATGCGTCCCGGCGTGGATTTCGAGTTGACCAACATCAACGACGACCCGCGCTTCAACGAGTACTGGCAGCAGTACCACGCGATGACCGAGCGGCGCGGCGTCACGCCGGACGCGGCGAAGAACCTGATGCGCTCGCGGCCCACCCTGATCGCCGCGATGATGGTGAAGCGCGGCGAGGCCGACGCACTGATCTGCGGTCTGGTCGGCCGCTACCACAAGAAGCTGGGCTACCTGCGCAGCGTGTTCGGGCTGGACCCGGGCGTGCAGTGCACCTCGGCGATGACCGGCGTGATCAACGACAAGGGCGCGTGGTTCTTCCTCGATACCCACGTGCAGCTCGATCCCAGCGCCGAGCAGATCGCCGAGGCCACGCTGCAGGCCTCGTACCGCCTGAAGCTGTTCGGCATCGAGCCCAAGGTGGCGCTGCTGTCGCACTCCAACTTCGGCAGCCACGACAATCCCAGTGCGGCGAAGATGCGCAAGGTGTGGGAGATCCTGCGCCAGCGCGCACCGAAGCTGGACATGGGCGGCGAGATGCAGGCCGATACCGCCTGGGACGAGGCGCTGCGCCGGCGCATCTTCCCCAACTCCACCCTCACCGGCCGCGCCAACCTGTTCGTGCTGCCCAACCTCGATGCCGCCAACATCGTCTACAACATGGTGCGGGTGATGACCGACGGCGTGGCGATCGGGCCGATCCTGATGGGCGTGGACAAGCCAGCGCACATCCTTACCACCTCCTCCAGCGTGCGCCGCGTGGTCAACATGACCGCGGTCGCCGCGGTGGATGCGCAGATCCGCGCGGCGCAAAGCCGCAGCTGAGAGCCAGCCTTGCCGAAGCCCGGGCCTCGCCGGGCAGGCGGATATCGTCGCGGAGTCCCGCCCATTGCGCCTGCCCTTCGCCGCTTCGAGCCAAGGCGGTTTCCGGCAGGCGGCTCGTTCCTTCTTGCGGCCGCGTGCGTGCCGATTCCCGGCCGGGAAACCGGGCGCGGTCTCATGCGACACTGCGCACCTACCCGGCAATGGCGTAAGGGGCGACACGGTGCAATTCCTGGGACTGGATCATTTTGCAGGCCATGTGGGCGAGACCTTCACGGTCGCCCTGGATCACGACGGCAACGCACCGTTTGCACTGGTGGAGGCGCGGCCGCTGCCGGTGCAGCAATACCAGGGCATGGTGCGCTCGCCGTTCTCGCTGCTGTTCCGCCACGAGGCGGCGATCGTGTTCCCGCAAAAGATCTACCAGATGAAGCATGCCGCCATCGGCGAGTTCGGCATCTTCCTGGTGCCGGTCGCGCGCGACCGCACCGGCTTCATCTATCAGGCGCTGTTCAACTGAGCGCTGCGGCAGCCATCCAACGCATGCGCAGGTGGCTGCCGATGTCTTCCTCGACCGCGAAGCCCATCCGCTCGTAGAGCCGGCGCGCGCCGGCGTTGCGCTGTTCGACGTGCAGCATGACGCTGGCGAGTCCGTCGCGTTTCGCAGTCTGCTGGACCAGGCGCAGCAGCGCCGAACCCATGCCGCGGCCGCGTGTTGCGGCGAGCAGCGCGATATCGATCACGTTGACCTCGCGCCCGTCTTGATGCAGATACAAGCGGCCGGCGGGCTCGCCCATATCCTCGATCACCAGGTAATCCGCCGGCTGGTAGTGGGCGGTGTAGTGCTGATGCTGCAGCACGAACTGGCTATCGAGAAAGCTCTGGCGCAAATCGTCAGGCCATGGCGCCGCAGCGAGTTCGGCGGCGCGCACGTCGGCATAGAGACGGCGGAAGAACGGAAGGTCTCCGTTCTGTGCTTCGCGCCAGCTCAAGCCTGGCGGAAGGTCTTTCCCCGTTGCGGGCAACCAGGCTGCCCGCAACGAGGGAAAGGTCGGTGCTCCGGCAGCGCTCATGGACGCTGGGGGAAAACGCCTGACAGACAGATGCAGAAGTTCAGCGTGAGGTAGGGCTGCTGGTTTTCGTGGGCCTGGCCGCCACCCGTGTTGCCGATCGTCTGGACCGGAAAGTTGATGTTGGGCGTGGTGGTGGCGGCAAGTATCTGCACGTTCTCCGGCGTAATCACCGCATCACCGGTAGCCGGGATGCCGGTGCGGTTGGCTTGGGTAGGCTGGTTGTAGATGGTTGCCCCATGGTTGTGCGTCGGCATCTGGTTGTAGAGCAGGCCCACGCTGTCTGAGCCGAAGGCCTCGCCCATCGTGCGCGGCGTTAATCCGGGTCCCGCGCCTTGGCCGCACGCGGTGTTGCCGATGAAGTTCGGCAGCTGGTAATTGGATGTGCCATTGCCGCCGAAGGTGGTGCCGAGCAGGGAGAACAGCGCCGTGTTCTGCTGAATCGGCATCAACTGTCCGGCGCACATGGCCCAGTTGTAAGGCGCGAAAGTGAAAGCGTAGATCTGGATCTCGCCGGTAAAGGGATCGCTCATGATGTTGGTCCTTGTGATCGGTCGATGAGCGTCAGCCCTGCGACGGGAAGACGCCGGCCCACGCGATGCAGAAGCGCGCGACCAATGACGGCATGGTGTTGTCGTGTGGCTGGTTGCCCCCTGCGGCACCCACGGCTGACGGCGCCAGGAGGCCACTGGCGATCCCGTCGGTGCTGTTCGTATAGAGCGTGTCGCCGCTGACCGAGCCGAGCTGGAGATTGGCGGCCGGAGCGGGCGCGCTGGCCGCCGAATCCGCGGCATAGAAGGCATGGGTGTGCGCCGGCATCTGATTGGGAATCAGCGTGACCGACTCGGAGCCAGCCATTTGTCCAATCACGTAGGTGGCAAGTCCTTGTCCCGTGCCCTGGTGGATCGGCACGCGGCCGCACAGATTGGGCAGAGCGAAGGTGTTCACGCCGTCACCGCCGTAGGTAGTGCCGAGCAAGGTATAGAGGACTTCATACTCCGCGATGGAGAGTGTGCGGCCATCGCAGTCGAACCAGCCGTTCGGTGCGAAGTTGTAGGGAAACAGACGGATCTCGCCAACATAAGGTTGAGACATGGCAGGAGCTCCAGTCAGCTGCGCGAGGGGAAGATGCCATTGAGCGCGATGCAGAAATTCAGCACCGCGTATGGCTGCAGGTTCGAGTGCGGCAGCGCCTGCCCCGCGTTGGCGAGCACGTTGAGCTCGACCTGCGGACCGCCGGTGCTGCCGTAGACCTTCTGCGCGCCGGTGGCGCCGAGCAGGACGTTGCCGGCGGGAATGCGCGTGCCGCCAGCGGTCGTGGTCGCGCTGAAACCATGGTTGTGCGCGGGAAGCTGCGAAGTCAGCAGCGTGACGTTCTCCACGCCGCCGGTCTGACCGACGTCCAGGCCGTTGGTGGAACCCACCGGCGTGCGGCTGCGCAGATCGGGAAGCTGGAAATTCGTGGTGCCGTTGCCGCCGTAGTACGTGCCAAGCAGCGAGAACAGCGCCTGGTTCTGCGCGATGGGCAGCAGCTGTCCATTGCAGAAAGCGAATCCCTTGGGCGCGAAATTGAACGCCACGGGCATCACCTGTCCGAGAAAGGGTTGCGACATATGTGTTTCCCCCTGGTTGTGCCGGCGGACACTCCCGCCCACCGGATCGGCCCACTCTTGCGCATGGCTGGCATATTGACAAGTTCTCGTAAAGGCGCGGCAGAATATTGCGATGATTGCCCTGGCAGGATCTTGGCCCAGGGACGTTGCGGAACCGTTGGTGCAACCAGGTGTGCATCGACGAATCAGGCCGGTACCGCGGCTGCTCATTGACGAGCCACGGCAGCTTTCACACATGCGCCATCCGGCGCAGCCCGTCAGGAAGCGGGCAACAGGGGACAACTCATGTGGCATCCGGAGTCGAAGCATCGCGACGCGATGCGCCATGGGCGCGGCCGTAACGTATTCGGCTGCTGGGCGGCATTCCTGCTGGTGTGCGCCTTGCTGGTGGCACCGGGTGTTTCGCAAGCGGCCTGCGTCACCAGCGTGCCCGACGCAACGAACACTACGCCCTCGACCAACCCGATGGCGTCAGGTGGTTTCATAACCATCAATGCCTCGGCGTGCGCGCCTTTTGGTACTCAAGGCATCACGGCAGTGGCTGGCCATGGCACGGCGACAGTTACCAACAACGCTGCCGCGACGATCACCTACCAGAACAACGGCGACGGTGCCACGACGGACACGTTTGCGTTCGACGACGGCTCAGGCAGTAACAGCATTACGATGACGGTGCACATCGCCGCGGCGACTTCCCCCATCACCGTTTCGTCTTCACCCTCGACCATGCCGTCGGGCACCGTGGCGATCACCTACCCTGGGGCCACACTGAGCGCCTCCGGTGGCACCGCACCTTACAGCTTCGCCGTCACCAGCGGCGCTCTGCCTCCCGGTCTTACGCTCAACGGCAACACCATCTCCGGCACGCCGACCACGCAGGGCACCTCCTCGTTCTCTATCACTGCCACCGACAGCGCCAGCGTCACCGGCACGGCGAGTTACTCGATCTCGATCGGGGCGCCGAGCGTCAACATCACCAATACGCCTGCCAACGCGGTGATCAACTCACCTTACAGTTTCACGCTGACCGCCACGGGTGGCACGCCACCGTACACCTACACCATGGACAGTGGCACGACGCTTCCGAGCGGCCTGGTGCTGGCGAGCAACGGCACGATCAGCGGCACGCCCACCGCGCTGGGCACGACGAACTTCACCGTACGCGTCACGGACAGCAGCGGCGCCCCCGGGCCTTACTTCTCGGGCAACAACCTGTCCATCACGGTGCAGAACCTGCCGCCCCCGGTCGCCAACCCGGTGAGCGCGACGGTCGCCTACGACAGCACCAACAACCCGATCACGCTCAACATCACCGGCGGCGCACCTGCCTCCGTCGCCGTCGGCACCCAGGCCGCGCACGGCACTGCTACCGCCACCGGCACGTCGATCACCTACACGCCGACGCCCGGCTACGCCGGCCCGGACAGTTTCACCTACACGGCGACCAATGCCGGAGGCACCTCGTCGCCTGCCACTGCGACGATCACCGTCTCACCGCCGACCATCACCTACACGCCGTCCAGCCCGGCCGCAGGTGCCGTCGGCACGGCGTACAGCCAGTCCGTCGCGGGCGCCAGCGGTGGCGCATCGCCGTACACCTACACCATCGCCTCCGGCACCCTGCCGGCGGGCATCACGCTGGCCAGTAACGGCACACTGTCCGGAACACCGACTGCGAACGGCACGTTCAACTTCACCGTCAAGGCGACCGACAGCAGCGCCGGCACCGGCCCCTTCAGCAAGACCAGCGGCACACTGACGCTCACCATTGCCGCGCCGACTATCAACTACGCGCCGACCAATCCGCAGCCGGCCACCGTCGGCAGCGCCTACAGCCGCTCGCTGGCCAGCGCCACCGGCGGCACAGCGCCGTACACCTACACGATCGCCGCCGGCAACCTGCCGGCAGGCATCACGCTGGCCAGCAACGGCACGCTGTCAGGTACGCCCACGGCGGGCGGCACCTACAACTTTACCGTGACCGCCACCGACAGTAGCGGCGGCACCGGTCCGTTCTCCGCCACCAGCAGCGGGCTGACCCTGACGGTGAGCCCGCCGAGCATCACGCTCGCGCCGGCCTCGCTGCCCAACGCGGCCATCGCCGCCGCGTACTCACAGAACGTGACCGCTTCCGGCGGCACCAGCAGCTACACCTACGCGATCACCGCCGGCTCGCTGCCGAGCGGCCTCAGCCTGAGCAGCAGCGGTGCGATCACCGGCACGCCCACCGCGGCCGGCGCCTACAACTTCACCATCACCGCAACCGACAGCAGCACCGGCACCGGCCCCTACACCGGCAGTAACAGCTACACCGTCACCGTGAATGCGCCGACGCTGACACTGACGCCAGCCTCGGGCGCCACCATCAACGGCACCGCCGGCTTGCCGGCGACCGGCAACTTCACCGCGGGCGGTGGCACCTCGCCGTACACCTATGCGCTAATCTCGGGCGCGCTGCCGCCGGGCGTGACGCTGTCGTCCGCCGGCGTGCTGTCCGGCACGCCGTCCGCGGCGGGCAACTTCAATATCACGGTGGAAGCGACCGACAATTCGACCGGTACCAGCGCACCCTTCCATGTGCAGGGCACCTACACGCTAGCCATCGTGTCACCGACCATCACGCTGTCGCCGAGCACCCTGATAGCAGCGGCGGTGGGCAACGCGTACAGCCAGACCATCACCGCGTCCGAAGGCCACCCGACCACCTTCACCTACAACGTCAGCTCCGGCCTGCTGCCGGCCGGTCTGATCCTGGACGCCAGCTCGGGCGTGCTGAGCGGCACGCCGACGGCGGCGGGCAACTACAACTTCACCATTACCGCGACCGACAACGGCGGCTTCACCGGCAGCCAGCCCTACACGCTGACGGTGGGTGCGGGCACCGTGGTGCTCAGTCCCGCCACGCTGGCCAATGCGGCGGCGGAAGCGCCGTATACGCATACCTTCGCGGCCAGCGGCGGCACCCCGCCGTATACCTACTCGCTCAGCGCGGGCGCATTGCCGGCGGGCCTGGCGCTGAGCTCGGCGGGCACGCTGAGCGGTACGCCGACCGCGGCCGGCACCTTCAACTTCACCGTCAAGGCGACCGACAGCAGCACCGGCACGGGCGCACCGTTCTTTGCGACCCAGTCCTACTCGCTGACGGTGACCGCGCCGACCATCACTGTTACGCCGGCCACGCTGACGGCAGGCACCGGCGGCGTCGCCTACAGTCAGACGATCACCGCCAGCGGCGGCGATGGCAACTACACCTACAGCCTCTCGGCGGGTGCGTTGCCGGTTGGCATCAGCTTGAGCAGCGCGGGCGTGCTCTCCGGCACGCCGACCACGGCCGGCACCTACAACTTCACCGTGACGGCGACCGACGGCCACAGCTTCACCGGCAGCCAGGCCTATACCTTCACGGTGAATGCGCCGACGATCACCATCTCGCCGGCCACGCTGCCGGCGGCCACGGGCAGCATCGCCTACAGCGAGACGCTGACCGCCAGCGGCGGCAACGGCGGCTATACCTACAGCTTGGTCTCGGGTTCGCTGCCGGCGGGCATCGCGTTCGGCAGCAATGGCCAGTTCAGCGGCACGCCGACCACCGCCGGCACCTTCAACTTCACCATCAAGGTCACGGATGGTTTCAGCTTCACCGCGACCCAGGCCTACACGCTCACGGTGAATGCACCGACCATCGTGCTCACCCCCACCACGCTGCCTGGCGGGCAGGTGGCGGTCGCCTACAGCGAAACGGTGACGGCGTCCGGCGGCAGCAACAGCTTTACCTATAGCCTCAGCGCTGGCGCCTTGCCGCCGGGCATCGCCCTGAGCAGCGCGGGTGCGATCAGCGGCACACCGACGACCGCGGGCAACTACAGCTTCACCATCACGGCGACCGACAGCCACGGCTTCACCGGCAGCCAGGCCTATACGGTGGGCATCAACCAGCCCGTGCCGGTGGTGGTGGGCGATGCGGCCACGACCACGGCCAATGCGGCCGCCACCATCGCAGTGACCGCGAACGACACCGGCCCGATCACCAGCATCACGGTGGCGCAGGCGCCCGCGCACGGCACAGCGGCCGTCAACGGACTCAACGTGGTGTACACGCCGGCCACGAACTTCTTCGGCAGCGACAGCTTCACCTACACGGCGACCGGCCCGGGCGGCACGTCCGCCTCGGCCAGGGTGGCGGTGACAGTGACGCCGCTGGCGGTGCCGGTGGCGGCGGCGCAGTCCACCACCGTGCTGGGCGGCAAGTCGGTGACCATCCATGCGACGCAGGGCGCCACCGGCGCGCCTTACACGCGGATCGCGATCGTGACGCCGCCGACGGTCGGTACGGCCACGGTGAGCGGCACCGACATCGTCTACACGGCGCCGCTCGATGCTTCCGGCACCGTGAACTTCGACTACACGCTGTCCAACCCGTTCGGCACTTCGCAGCCGGCGCACGTCACCGTAACGGTGAATCCGGTGCCGCTGCCGGCGGCACTGAGTGCCAGCGTGGTGGCCGGCCGCACGGTGCAGGTGGATCTCACCAGTGCGGCGCACGGCGGTCCGTTCACCGGCGCGACGCTGATTGCGGTCTCGCCTTCGGGCGCGGGCAGCGCGAGCATCCGCAGCACCGCGTCGGGCTACGCGCTCGACTTCACCGCCAGCGACACCTACAGCGGCCAGGCGCAGATCGGCTACACGCTGAGCAATGCCTACGCCACTTCGGCAACGGCGACGCTGACGGTCACGGTGACCGGCCGCAGCGACCCGTCGAAGGACGCCGAGGTGCTGGGCATCCTCGACGCACAGGCGGATTCGGCACGACGGCTGGCGTTGGGGCAGATCGACAACTTCCAGCGTCGCCTGGAAACCCTGCATGGCGGGGCGGCGGCCGGCGGCTTCAACAATGGCATCAGCTTCAATTCGGCGAGCGCCCGGCAGTATCGCGACCCGCTGACTGGCCAGCCCGGTCGCGGCGACGAATGGGAGCGCCGCTACCTGGTGCAGCCGGACGCACCGGCATCGGGCCAGGATCAGCACGCGGACTCGACCGGCCGGCCCGGCGAGTGGTCAGTGTGGACCGGCGGTGCGGTGAACTTCGGCAAGACGATACCGGGCGCGAGCGACAACGGCATCGACTTCACCACCTCGGGCATCAGCCTGGGTGCCGATCGCGCGTTCAGCGACAAGTTCGCGCTGGGCGCGGGTGTGGGCTACGGGCATGACGCCTCGGACATCGGCCGTCACGACAGCCGCAGCACGGCGGACAGCTACAGTGCCGCGGTCTACGGCAGCTACCGTCCGGCGGCCAAGGTGTATGTCGACGCCCTGGCCGGTTACCAGTGGCTGTCGTTCGATGCACGCCGCTACGTCACCGACAATGGCAACACGGTGACGGGCAGTCGCGATGGCCGGCAGCTGTTCGCTTCGCTGGCGGTGGGGTACGAACACGACACGCGGGACGGCATGCTGGTGTCCCCGTACGGCCGTTTCGATTTCGCACGCGCCAGCCTGGACAGCTACACGGAGCACGGCGATGACGTGTACGCCCTGCAGTACGAGCGCCAGACCGTGAAAACCAGCACCGGCGCGCTGGGCCTGCGTAGCCAGTGGATGGTCAAGCGCGATTACGGCGTCTGGCTGCCGCAGCTGCGCGTGGAGTACCGTCGTGACTTCCAGGGTTCGAGCATCGCGGCGATGCGCTATGCGGACCTGCTGGGTGGTCCCTTGTACGAGGCGCAGTTGGACAATGCCTCGCGCAATCACATCCTGTTCGGCGCCGGCGTGATGCTGCAGACGCTGCGTGGCCTGTCCTTGCGTCTCGAATACCAGAACCTGATGGACAACAGCACCCAGGACAACCAGTCCATCCAGCTGGGAGTGGAAAAGAAGTTCGATCCGTGATCGAACGGGTGGGACCGGCAACCCGGCCCACCCTTGTGTCGACGAATGACAGGCGCCGCGGCGCGATTCACATCGGTACATCCGGAACGGGGCCCTGGCGGCCCCGTTCGCTTTTGCGTGTCCGGCTGCCGGCATGTGGTGGCCCACGCGGTCGGACCATCTGCCCGCCGGGCCGGTGCGGGCGTTCTGCATACCACTTGGACGATTGCCGCAACAATCAAGCTCTTCCACGCCATTCGTCCTCGTATTGTTTCGGCTCAATTGGCGAAAAACCGCACCGGAGCTACACTCGGAAGGCTCCCTGCCTCCCATCCGGAGGCGTTCACCTACTTGCCGCGCCGACCCCCGGTGCCGCGGAGAGAAGCTCCCCATGGATCAGCTCGACGACGTCCTCAACCAGGATCTCGATCCCACCGAAACCCGCGAGTGGATCGACTCGCTCAATGCAGTCATCAGCCATGACGGCACCGAGCGCGCGCACTACCTGCTGGAGCAGATGGTCGATTCGACGCGCCGTGCCGGCGGCTACCTGCCGTTCGATCCCACCACCGCCTACGTCAACACCATCGCGCCGGCCAACGAGGCCAAGAGCCCGGGCGACGCGGCGATGGAATGGCGCATCCGCTCGCTGATCCGCTGGAACGCGATGGCAATGGTGGTGCGCGCGAACCGCAAGCCGGGCGAGCTGGGCGGCCACATCGCCAGCTTCGCCTCCTCCGCCACGCTGTACGACGTGGGCTTCAACCACTTCTGGCGCGCGCCCAGCGCCGACCATCCGGGCGACCTGGTGTTCCACCAGGGCCATTCCAGCCCGGGCATCTACGCGCGCTCCTTCCTGGAAGGCCGCCTCGGCGAGGATCAGCTCGACCTGTTCCGCATGGAAGTGGCTGGCAAGGGCCGCGCGCTGTCGTCCTACCCGCATCCCTGGCTGATGCCGGACTACTGGCAGGTGCCCACGGTGTCGATGGGCCTGGGCCCGATCCAGGCGATCTACCAGGCGCAGTTCTGGAAGTACCTCGAGCATCGCGGCCTGATGCCGAAGACCGACCGCAAGATCTGGTGCTTCATGGGCGACGGCGAAACCGACGAGCCCGAGTCGCTGGGCGCGATCGCGCTGGCCGGCCGCGAGGGCCTGGACAACCTGGTGTTCGTGATCAACTGCAACCTGCAGCGCCTGGACGGCCCGGTGCGCGGCAACGGCAAGATCATCCAGGAGCTGGAAGGCGTGTTCCGCGGCGCCGGCTGGAACGCGATCAAGGTGATCTGGGGCAGCTACTGGGATCCGCTCCTCGCGCGCGACAAGGACGGCGTGCTGCGCAAGCTGATGATGGAAACCGTGGACGGCGAGTACCAGGCCTGCAAGGCCTTCGGCGGCGCCTACACGCGCGAGCATTTCTTCGGCAAGTACCCGCAGACGCGCGAGATGGTCGCCAACCTCAGCGACGACGACATCTGGCGCCTCAACCGCGGCGGCCACGACCCGCACAAGGTCTACGCGGCCTACCACGCGGCCTCGCAGACCAAGGGCATGCCCACGGTGATCCTCGCCAAGACGGTGAAGGGCTACGGCATGGGCATCGGCACCGGCGAGTCGCAGAACCCCACGCACCAGCAGAAGAAGCTGGACGACGAGGCGGTGCGGCATTTCCGCGACCGCTTCCAGATCCCGATCGCCGACGACAAGCTGCACGAGGTGCCGTACTACCACCCCGGCAAGGACTCGCCGGAAGTGGAGTACATGATGGAGCGCCGCCGCGCGCTGGGCGGCTTCCTGCCGCAGCGCCGCCGCAAGGCCGACGCCAAGCTGAAGGCGCCGGAGCTGTCCGCGTTCGAGCAGATCACCAAGGGCACCGGCGACCGCGAGATCAGCACCACGATGGCGCTGGTGCGCGGCATGAACCTGCTGCTGCGCGACAAGCAGCTGGGCGAGCGCATCGTGCCGATCGTGGCCGACGAGGCACGCACCTTCGGCATGGAAGGCATGTTCCGCCAGATTGGCATCTACGCGCCGTTCGGCCAGAAGTACCGTCCGCAGGATTCCGATCAGCTGCTGTACTACCGCGAGGACCAGAAGGGCCAGGTGCTGCAGCAGGGCATCAGCGAGGCTGGCGGCATGGCCTCGTGGATGGCCGCGGCCACCAGCTACAGCATCAGCAACCAGGCGATGCTGCCGTTCTTCATCTACTACTCGATGTTCGGCTTCCAGCGCATCGGCGACCTGTGCTGGGCCGCCGGCGACATGCGCTCGCGCGGCTTCCTGGTCGGCGGCACGTCGGGCCGCACCACGCTCAACGGCGAGGGCCTGCAGCACGAGGACGGCCATTCGCACCTGATGGCCGGCACGATCCCGAACGTGAAGGCCTACGACCCCACGTTCTCGTACGAGGTGGCGGTGATCCTGCAGGACGGCGTGCGCAGCATGATGCAGGAGCAGGAGGACCACTATTACTACGTCACCGTGATGAACGAGAACTACGCTCATCCGGACATGCCCGAAGGCAGCGCCGAGGGCATCATCAAGGGCATGTACCTGTTCAAGGACGGCGGCAAGCCGAAGAAGGGCGAGCCGCGCGTGCAGCTGCTCGGCTCCGGCACCATCCTGCGCGAGGTGATCGCCGCGGCCGAACTGCTGGAGAAGGATTTCGGCGTGAAGTCCGACATCTGGTCCTGCCCCAGCTTCATCGAGCTGCGCCGTGACGGCTTCGACGCCGAGCGCTGGAACCGCCTGCATCCGGAGGACAAGCAGCGCGTGCCTTACGTCACCAGCCTGCTGGAAGGCCGCAGTGGCCCGGCGATCGCCGCCACCGACTACGTGCGCGAGTACGCAGACCAGATCCGTGCCTTCCTGCCGGACGGCATGCGCTACACCGTGCTCGGCACCGACGGCTACGGTCGCTCGGACACCCGCGCGCACCTGCGCGAGTTCTTCGAGGTGGATCGCTACTGGATCGCCCACGCCGCGCTGGCCGCGCTGGCGAAGGACGGCAAGGTCAACGCCAAGGACGTGGCCCGCGCGATCAAGGAGTACAGGCTGGATCCGGAGAAGCCCAACCCGCTCACCGTGTGAGCCGGAAGCAACGCCGCAACGGAGAGCCGCCGCAAGGCGGCTTTTCCGTTCCTATCCAGGGTCGTTCGCCCTGGGAGTAGGCCCGCAGGGCCGCAGTCGAGGAGCCTTGGTGGCTCTATTCCGACAGCGTGCGCTGGATCGCCTCCAGCGCATGTCCGCGGGTCTCGACGCCGTGGCGTGCCAGCAGCCAGCCGGCCGCGGCCATCGGCAGCGCGATCAGCAGTGCCGACAGCGCGAAGTGCGCGAACAGGCCGAGCACGCCCAGGCCCGCGCCGAGGATGCCGCCGGCCTTCGAGCTGGCGGCGATCAGGCCCGAGCCGGTGCCGCGCAGGTGCACCGGATAGATCTCCGCGGAATACGGCAGCATCGTGGCGATCACCCCGCCGCTGCTCACCAGCAACGCCACGGTGGCGGCGATGGTGAGCGTTTCCGCGCGCGCGCCGGTGAGCGCGATCGCGCAGAAGCCCAGCAGCGCAAGCGCGGTCAGCGCGATGAACAGCACCAGGCTGCGGAAGCTGCTCCAGCGCTGGTACAGCCACACCACCACGGCCGTGCCGGGCACCGCGATCAGCGCCGAGCGCGCCAGCAGTGCGCTGGCGTCGCGCGCGTCCACGCCCAGCCTGGCGAGATTGGCCGGCAGCC
>DATEKS010000137.1:0-31242 GCA_035277325.1 Rhodanobacter sp. | reverse complement strand
GAGGAAACCCAGTTGCTCGGGGCTCTGGCGTTGCAGCCCGCGCTGACCGCGGCCACATCCTTCATCCTGCCCGGCACGCACAGCAAGTGGGCGGTGGTGCGCGATGGCGCGGTGACCGGCTTCCGCACGCTGATGACCGGTGAACTGTACGCGCTGCTGCAACGCCACTCGATCCTCGGCGGCAACACCGCGACAGGCGAGGATGCCGAAGCGTTCGCCCGCGGCGTCGCCACGGCCCGTGACAGCGGCGCGGCCGGGGCGCTGAGCCGGCTGTTCTCCGCCCGCGCGCTGATGCTGGACGGCGCGCTGGCGCCCGACGCCGTGCCCGACTATCTCTCCGGCCTGCTGATCGGCGAAGAATTCCGTGCCGCGCTGGCCGACGGCCTCGCCCGCCGCGACGCGCCGCTGCAGCTTATCGGCGAGCCCGCGCTGTGCGAGCGCTATCGCCGCGCCGCCACGCTGTTCGACATCGACCTGCCGCCGCCGCTGCAGGACGCCGCCGCACACGGCTTGTGGCGCATCGCGGCGCAGGCCGGCATCGTCTCCATGGAAACCCTTGCATGCTGACCCCCTGGCTTACCCCGCTGCCGCTCGTGGCAATCCTGCGCGGCCTCACGCCCGACGAGGCGGTGGCCACCGGCCGCGCCATCGTCGACGCCGGCTTCCGCATGCTGGAGGTGCCGCTGAATTCACCGCAACCGACAGCCAGCATCGCCCGGCTTGCCGAAGCGCTGGGCAAGGACGTGCTGGTCGGCGCGGGCACGGTGATGACGCCGGCCGATGTGGCATCCGTGGCCGACGCGGGCGGGCGGCTGATCGTGATGCCGCATGCCGACGTCGCGGTGATCCGCGCCGCCAAGGCCGCCGGCCTGCTCTGCGTGCCAGGCGTGGCCACGCCAACCGAGGCCTTCGCCGCGCTCGCTGCCGGCGCGGATGGCCTGAAGCTGTTCCCCGCCGAACAATTCTCGCCCGCCGTGCTCAAGGCCTGGCGCGCGGTGCTTCCGCGCGACGTGGCGATGCTGCCGGTGGGCGGCATCACACCCGACAACATGGCGCCCTGGCTCGCCGCGGGCGCACAGGGTTTCGGCATCGGCTCGGCACTCTATGCATCCGGCCGCACCCTCGACGACACCACGCAACGCGCCCGCGCCTTCGCGCGGGCCTGGCATCCATTGGATACGCACGCATGAAGATCACCAAGCTCACCATCTACAAGGTGCCGCCGCGCTGGCTGTTCCTGCGCATCGACACCGACGCCGGCATCAGCGGCTGGGGCGAGCCGGTGGTCGAGGGGCGTGCGCACACCGTGGCCGCCGCCGTCGAAGAGCTCGCCGACTACCTGGTCGGCAAGGATCCGCGCCACATCGAGGACCACTGGAGCGTGCTCTACCGCGGCGGTTTCTACCGCGGCGGCCCGGTGCTGATGAGCGCGATCGCCGGCATCGACCAGGCGCTGTGGGACATCAAGGGCAAGGACCTCGGCAAGCCAGTGCACGAGCTGCTCGGCGGCCCGGTGCGCGAGCGCATCCGCGTGTACTCGTGGATCGGCGGCGACCGTCCGGCGGATACCGCGAAGGCGGCGCAGGACGCGGTGGCGCGCGGCTTCACCGCGGTGAAGATGAACGCCACCGAGGAACTGCAGTACGTCGACAACCACGCCAAGGTCGAACGCGTGCTGGAAAACGTGCAGGCGATCCGCGACGCGGTGGGTCCGCACATCGGCATCGGCGTGGACTTCCACGGCCGCGTGCACAAGCCGATGGCCAAGGTGCTGATGCGCGAGCTGGCGCCGTTCAAGCTGATGTTCATCGAGGAACCGGTGCTCTCGGAATACCTGGAGTGCATTCCCGAGCTGGCCGCGATCTCGCCCGCGCCGATCGCGCTGGGCGAACGGCTGTACTCGCGCTACGACTTCAAGCGCGTGCTGCAGACCGGCGGCGTGGACATCATCCAGCCCGATCCCTCGCACGCCGGCGGCATCACCGAGACGCGCAAGATCGCCGCGATGGCCGAGGCCTACGACGTGGCGCTGGCGCTGCACTGCCCGCTCGGCCCGATCGCACTGGCCGCGAACCTGCAGCTGGACGCGGTGTGCCACAACGCCTTCATCCAGGAACAGAGCCTGGGCATCCACTACAACGCCGGCAACGACCTGCTCGACTACGTGACCGACCGCCACGTGTTTGCCTACGCCGACGGCTACGTAAGCATGCCGAAGGGTCCGGGCCTGGGCATCGAGGTGAACGAAGCCTACGTCGCCGAGCGCGCCAAGGTGGGTCACCAGTGGCACAACCCGGTCTGGCGCCATGCCGACGGCAGCGTGGCGGAATGGTGAACGCGATGACGACCGCTTACGCAACCTACCCAAGCCTGCAGGACCGCAGCGTGCTGATCAGCGGCGGCGCCACCGGCATCGGCGCCGCCTTCGTCGAACACTTCGCGCGGCAGGGCGCGAAGGTCGCCTTCCTCGACATCGACGAAACCGGCGCGCAGGCACTGCTGGCCACGCTGAAGGACGTGGCGCATCCGCCGGTGTTCCTGCGCTGCGACGTCACCGACCTCGACGGACTGCACGGCGCCATCGCCGCCGCGCGCGAACACATCGGCCCCATCGCGGTGCTGGTCAACAACGCCGCCAACGACGTGCGCCACGCCATCGGCAGCACCACGGTGGACCAGTTCGACCGCAGCGTGGCGGTGAACCTGCGCCACCAGTACTTCGCCACCCAGGCGGTGCTGCCGGACATGCGCGCACTGGGCGGCGGCTCGGTGCTCTGCCTGGGCTCGATCGGCTGGATGAAGAAGAACGGCGCCTACCCGCTGTATGCGATGGCCAAGGCCGCGGTGCACGGGCTGGTGAACGGGCTGGCGCGCGAGCTGGGCCGCGAGCGCATCCGCATCAACGCGCTGGTGCCGGGCTGGACGATCACCGACAAGCAGCGCCGGCTGTGGCTGGATGCGGCAGGCGAGGAGGAAATCGCGAGAATGCAGTGCCTGCCCGACTTCGTGATGGCCGAGGATCTCGCGCGCATGGCACTGTTCCTCGCCGCCGACGACAGCCGCATGTGCACCGGCCAGTCCTTCATCGTGGATGGCGGCTGGGTATGAGCGTGGCGTCCGCTCCCATGCAGGCCATGCTGGAAGCGGGCAACACGCTGGGCGAAGGCATCGTCTGGTGCGAACGGGCGCAGGCGCTGTACTGGACCGACATCCACGCCGCCACGCTGTGGCGCCACACGCCGGCCAGCGGCGAAACAAAGCAGTGGCGCCTGCCCGAGCGCCTCGCCTCGTTCGCGCTGTGCGAGGCGGACGGCTGGCTGCTGCTGGCGCTGACCTCGCGGCTGGCGTTCTTCCGTCTCGCCGACGGCATGCTGCACACACTATGCGAAGTCGAACCGCAGCTGCCCACGCGCTGCAACGATGGCGCCTGCGACCGCCAGGGCCGCTTCGTGTTCGGCACCCTGCATGAACCGGTCAACGGCGGCCCGAAGCAGGCGATCGGCGGTTTCTGGCGATTGAATGCCAATCTCACGCTGGAACGCCTGCCACTGGAAAGCGTGGCGATCAGCAACAGCCTCGCCTTCAGCCCCGACGGCGGCACGATGTACTACTGCGACTCGCTTGCACGCACGATCCGCTGCTGCGCCTACGGCGATACGCTGGGCTCCTCGCGCCTGTTCGCCGACCTGCGCGACACCAAGGGCGAACCGGACGGCTCCTGCGTCGATGCCGAGGGTGGACTGTGGAATGCGCAGTGGGGCCTGGCTCGCGTGGTGCGCTACCGCGCCAACGGCAGCGTGGACCGCATCCTGCCGGTACCGGCCAGCCAGCCCACCCGGCCGGCCTTCGGCGGCGCCGCGTTCGACACGCTCTACGTCACCAGCGCCCGCGACGGTCTCGCCACCGACGCGCTGGCGCGCGAGCCGCAGGCCGGTGCATTGTTCGCGGCACGCGTCGAGACGCGCGGCCTGCCCGAACCACGCTTTGCCGGGGCACCACTTGCGAGTGACACTCCATGAATGGCATCTGGAAGATGCCCCATGATCGGGAGCCGTTCGTGTCGAGCGTAGCGGAACGAACTTCCGCGAAGTCGAAACACCTCCGTCTCCCGGACTCCTGGGCCTTCGATTTCGCGCCTCTGGCGCTACGCTCAGGTAGAACGGATTCGCAGCAGACTTGCACCAAGCCGCACGCACGCCATTCCACGGGGAGAGACTCATGAGCGCCACCACCGCACCACCCGCTGCCACGCACGGCAAGGCCACCGCCGTATTCACCTGCATCCTCGCCGCGCTGGCTGGCCTGATGTTCGGCCTCGACATCGGCGTGATCTCCGGAGCGCAGCAATTCCTGCAGAAGGATTTCGGCATCGGCGACGACACCCTCGGCTGGATCGTCAGCATCATGATGCTGGGCGCCGCGCTGGGCGCGCTGGTGGCGGGATGGCTGTCCAGCCAGCTGGGCCGCAAGCGCACGCTGATCCTCGGTGCCGTGCTGTTCGTCGGCGGCTCGGTACTGTGCGGCCTGGCCTGGACGCCGCACGTGCTTATCGTGGGCCGCCTGATACTCGGCCTGGCGATCGGCCTCGCCAGCTTCACCGCGCCGCTGTACCTGGCCGAGATCGCGCCGGAGTCGATCCGCGGCGCGATGATCTCGCTATACCAGCTGATGATCACCATCGGCATCCTGGTCGCCTTCCTCTCCGATACCGCCTTCAGCTACTCGGGCAACTGGCGCTGGATGCTGGGCGTGATCGCGATTCCCGGCGCGCTGTTCCTGCTCGGTGTGGCCTTCCTGCCGGAGAGCCCGCGCTGGCTGATGATGAAGGGCCGCCAGCCCGAGGCCGAACAGGTGCTGGAGAAGCTGCTCGGCAACCGCAACGCCATCGCCAGGGAAATCGGCGAGATCAGGGAGCAGCTGAAGACGCCGCAGCGTGGCGTGCACATGTTCTTCCAGAACGCGAACTTCCGCCGCTCGGTCGGCCTGGGCGTGCTGCTGCAGATCATGCAGCAGCTCACCGGCATGAACGTGGTGATGTACTACGCGCCGCGCATCTTCCAGGGCATGGGCTACGACACCGAGTCGCAGATGTGGTTTACCGCCATCGTCGGCCTGGTCAACGTGCTGGCCACCTTCATCGCGATCGGCCTGGTGGACAAGCTGGGCCGCAAGCCGATCCTGTACATCGGCTTCGTGGTGATGGCGATCGGCCTCGGCGTGGTCGGCACCATGATGCGCCTTGGCATCCACACGCACGGCGAACAGTTCTTCACGGTGGGCATGCTGCTGGTGTTCATCGTGGGCTTCGCGATGTCGGCCGGCCCGCTGATCTGGACGCTGTGCTCGGAAATCCAGCCGCTCAAGGGTCGCGATTTCGGCATCGGCTGCTCCACCTTCACCAACTGGGTGGCGAACTGGCTGGTGGGCCTCTCGTTCCTGCCACTGCTCAACAGCATCGGCCAGGCCGAGACGTTCTGGCTGTATGCCGCCTTCAACGTGGTGTTCATCGCCTTCACGTTCTGGCTGGTGCCGGAGACCAAGGGCGTCACGCTGGAGCAGATCGAGCGCAAGCTGATGGCGGGCCAGCCGCTGCGGCGGATCGGCCAGTAAGGCGGTGCGCCCGACGCCGCTACGCACCAACGACCAGGCCCGTCGTCCGCGTTGGCGGCGACGGGCCGTGCTGGCGGCCTCGCTGCTCGTTGTGCTTGCGGCAGTGGCGAACCCTGCCACCGCTGGCGAAACCTTCCGCAACCCGCTGCTGCCCTCGGGGCCGGACCCCTGGGTGGCGCAGCGCGACGGCTTCTACTACTACACCGACACGCTGGGCGACCGCATCGCGCTGTGGAAGACGCGCGACCTGGGCCGCCTCGCCGCGGCGCCGGTCACCGTGGTCTGGCGCGCACCGGCCAGCGGGCCGGGCTCGGCCGCAGTATGGGCGCCGGAGCTGCACTTTCTCGACGGCAAGTGGTACCTGTACTACACCGCCGCCGACAAGGCGCACGACGACGACGCCCACCGCCACCTCTACGTGCTGG
Source organism: Rhodanobacter sp. (assembly GCA_035277325.1). Classification (GTDB taxonomy): domain Bacteria; phylum Pseudomonadota; class Gammaproteobacteria; order Xanthomonadales; family Rhodanobacteraceae; genus Rhodanobacter_A. The sequence goes on along the minus strand of DATEKS010000137.1, from coordinate 25,207 downwards.
AAAACGCCTCGCCCGATCCCACGCAGGGCAGGTGGATCTCGCGCGGCAGGCTGGAAACCGATCGCACCGGCATCGACGGCACCGTGTTCCAGTCGCGCGGCAAGCTGTACTTCGTGTATTCCGCCTACGTCGGCGACCGCAGCGATCTGGTCATCGCACCGATGACGAACCCGTGGACGCTGGGCAGGCCGCAGGTGGACATCGCCCACCCCACCTACGCGTGGGAGATGCAGGGTGGACGGAAGATCCTGGAAGGGCCGGAATTCCTCGAAGGCCCCACCGGCAAGCTGTCCCTCAGCTACTCCGCCAGCGCCTGCTGGTCCGACCACTATGCGCTGGGGCTGCTCGAAGCGGCACCGGATGCCGATCCGCTCGATCCCGCGTCGTGGCACAAGTCGGCGCAACCGGTGTTCGCCCAGTCGCCGGCCAACGGCGTCTACGCGCCGGGCCACAACGGCTTCTTCAAGTCGCCCGACGGCAGGCAGACCTGGATCATCTACCACGCCAACAGCGGCCCGGGCTGGAAATGCGGCCCGCGCCGCTCGCCGCGCATGCAGCAGGTGCATTGGCGCGCGGACGGCACGCCCGACTTCGGCGTGCCGGTGAAGGCGGGTGTGCCGCTGGCGGTGCCGTCCGGACAGGATGAAGTGCGGCGTCCGCGCTAGTCGCCGGATGCGCTGGCGACGTCGATCTGCAGATAGTCGATGTCCAGCGCGTGCGCCGAACCGCTCACGACAATCGTGTGGTCGCCCGCGCGCAGCGGCGCGCGGAAGCTGGTGATGCGCCAGCCATCGCGGTCGTCGTGCGTGTCGCCGCCCGCGATCGCCTGCCCGTCGATGCGCAATACCGGCTGCGTCGGGAAGCCGAGGTCCTGCCAACGCACACGCAACAGGCGTGGGCCGTCCGCACCGGCGTGCACGACGAAATCGAGCCGGCCCAGCGGCGGTGCGGCCACGCGCGCCTTGCGGCGGTTGGAGCTGGTGGGATCCTCGATCTGCACCGCCCAGTGGCGCGCCGCGTCCTCCGCTTCGTAATGGTCGAGGCGTGCCGGCGCGCTGGCCTCGAGGATGACGTTGGCGCGCGCCTCGGCGGGCGCCTCGGGCGAGGACGACGAGGTGAGATGCAGCAGCGTGCCGTCCTGCTGCAGCAGCAGCGCCTGGGTCCAGCCGGCGTGGATGTTGCCGGTGAGTTTCTGCACCGGCGCCGACGCTTCCCACCACGGGCCGCGGCCGAGGTTGTTGTTCCAGTAGATCGCGCGGCCGCTCGGATCGCCACCGCCACCGGCACGCTCGGCCAGCACCGCGATAACGCCGTCGCGGCCGCCCAGCGGCAACCACTTCACGATTGGCGAAGCGGCCGGCCAGGCGCCGGCCTGCGTCTGCACCGGCGTGCCGCGGTCGGCGGGGTCGCCCCAGTCCAGGCCGTCGCGGCTGAATTTCAGGTAGACGTGGCCGTTCTGCGGACCGTCGATGTCCTCGTAACTCATCACGTAGCGGCCGTCGGGCAGGCGGTCGACCACCGCCATGCCGGGACGCTCCACGCCACCGGGGATCGCCACGTCGACATGCTCGGCGCTCCAGGTGCGGCCACCGTCGCTGGATACCTTGTGCGCCAGCAGCTGGTTGTAGCCCTCGGCCTTGTGCTGCTCGCTGGAGTAGTACGCTACCAGCCGACCGTCGTCGAGCACGCGCAGGTTGGGTTCCCACACGCCGTGGTTGTCCTTGTCCTCCGGCTTGCCGCCGCCCTTGATGATCGAGCTGAGGTAGCGCCAGCTGCGGCCGCCGTCGTGCGAGGCGTAAAGCTGCAGGTCCTCGCTGACCACCCTGCCCCGCGCGTCGTTGCCGGTGGCGTTGGCAGCCAGCAGCACGGTACCCGCAGGAAGCTGGCCGCTGGCGCGCGGCAGTTCGTACAGGTTGGGCTGCCAGCGCAGTTGCCAGCGGGCGTCGCCGCGATGCACCTGGTCGATGACGTACTCCTCGAAGCACCAGTCGTGCTGCCCCGGTTCGCGCAGGTACAACGGAATGCCGCCCATACCGTCGCGCTCGAAGGCCAGCAGCACGCGACCATTGGCCGAGGGTGTGGCCTGATGGGCGAGCCGCACCAGCACCGGGTAGCCCACACCCTTTGCCAGCACGGTGCCGATGGGCGCATCACCCGGCTGTACTGCGGCCGATGTACTGGTGGACAGCACGCACAGACCCAGGGCAATGGCGACGGCGGCAGGTTTCATGCACAGGCTCCAGGCGGGTCGGGTGCGGCAAGGTGGCGTTGGGAAGCGATGCACTGTCATCGCGGGCACCCCAGCAGCACCGGCGGCACCGCGGCAGCCATCGCGGCATAACCCCGGTCGTCGGGATGGATGTGGTCGCCGCTGTCCAGGCCGGGGCGCAGTCGCGCGGGATGCTCCGGGTCGCGCAGTACAGCGTCGAAATCGACCACGCCATCGAAAGACGCGTGGTGACGGATCCAGTCGTTGATGCGCTGGCGTGCCCGTTCGCCTTCGATGGAATACGCGTTGGAGGTGCCTTCGAACGGCGGCAACGTGGCACCGAGGATGCGCAGGCCGGCGGCGTGCGCCTGCGCGATGATCCGCTGCTGCGCGGCGATCACGTTCGCCGCGACGGCGCGGCCGTCGAGCGCCCTGCCCTGCGGCCGCAGCACCATGGTGGTCTCGCCGATGTCGTTGATGCCGCCCAGCAGCAGCACGTAGCGCACGCCGGGCTGATCCAGCACGTCGCGGCCGAAGCGGCGTTCCATGCTGTCGCCCGGGCCGTAGCCGCCGTCACGCTCGGCGATCTCGTTGCCGTCGATGCCGGCGCCCACCACCGCGACATGGCAGGCCGGGTGCAAGTCGCGCAGCCGCTGCCCCAGCACCTGCGGATAACTGCGCGCTTCGCCGCGCGTGGAGCGGAAGCCGTTGGTGATGGAGTCGCCCAGCGCCACCAGCACGGGCGGCGGCGTGTCCGCCTGCACCTCCACGTCGGACAGCCAGAGCGCGGCACCTGTGGTTGCGGCCACCGGCATCGCCGACGCAGCGGTGTAGTCGCCGGGTGACGATATGAAATTGTCGCGCAGCGCGTCCGGATGCCACGTGGCCGGCGCCACCGTGTCCGTCACGTACAGGCTGACGCCCAGCGTTTCACCCGCGCGCACCGGCAATTCCACCGGATCGCTGTAGCGCACCGCACCGGGTGGCAACACGACCCGACGTTGACCTTCGAAGTACAGCTCGTGCACGCTGCCAGCCTCCAGCGCAGTCGTACCGTCGCGCGCCCTGCCGATGCCCGCCGCGTCGATCCGTACCGGTTGCGTACCGAAGGCGTTGGACAGCCGGATGCGCAAACGCCGGCCGCCGGCACCCAGCGTCACCAGCTGCCGCAGGGTCTGGTCGTGCAAGCGCGGTGCATCGATGCTTGGCCGCGCCAGCGCCACGTTGGCCGGCACCGGCGCGGGCAGCATCGCCGCCATCCAGACCGTGCTCCATGGCGTCACGCCGTGCGCGTGGACCGATGGCCCGCACAACAGCAGACATGCCACGGCGAAACGGGGCGCCGCATGCCGCTTGAACCACAGGCCGATCGGCATGGCTGCTTCCGGAAGGACCGGCCGCATGTGCGGCCGGATGGATAAAACGCGGCGATGGCGGTGGGGAGGGGTACCGCCATCGCCGCCGGCGCCTACATCTTGAGGCGCACACCCAGGCCGACCGTGCGATCCTGGTAGCGGATATCGCGCGGACGGCTGTTGCCATCACCCCAGAACTGGTGCAGATCGTTGCCCAGCAGGTTGGTGGCATTGAACACCACGGTGATATTCGGATTGATGTCGTAGCCCAGCGAGAAGTCGAGCTGGTTGGCCGGCTCGATCTCGTCATGCACGCCGGCCACGCTCGGTTGCGTGAAGAAGTCGATGTAGCGGCTGCGGTAATCGTAGGCCAGCCGCGCCGAGATACCGTACTTCTCGTACATCAGCACCAGGTTGTAGTTGTTCTTCGACACGTTCTGCAGCGGCGACGCCACCGATGGCCCGCCGATGAACTGCGGCGACCGCGTCGAGCCTTCGATGTAGGTGTAGTTGGCCTGCACGCCCAGCCCACTCAAGGCACCAGGCAGGAAATCGAAGAACTGCTGGTAGGCGAACTCGGCACCGTCCAGGTGGCCACTGCCCGCGCTCTGCGGCGAGGACAGCTGGTAATCCTGGCCATTGATCGTCACGTCGGTCACGTAGTTCTGGATGTAGCCGTTGATGTCGCGGTAGAACGCACCCAGGCTGACGTAGCCGGCCGGGGCGAAGTACCACTCCAGCGAGGCGTCGTAGTTGTTCGACCGGGTCGGCTTCAGGTTCGGATTGCCGCTGGAAGCCAGGCCCTGGCGGTTGATCGTGCCGGGGTTGAGCGAGATCGACGGATTGAGCTGGCCGAAGCCCGGGTAGGTCACCGTCTTGGCGGCCACCAGGCGCAGCTGCAGCTTGTCGGTGAGGTGCAGGTTGAAGCTCAGGTTGGGCAGGTACACCGGTTCGCTGGTCGAGGCCGACAGCGGCGAGTAGATGTTGGTGGCTGCGTTGTAGGAGAACGCATTCAGCCCGCGCTTGATCCGCTCCATGCGAAAGCCGGCCAGACCGTCGAACGGCAGGCCGAACAGCTCGTTGCCGTAACCCACCTGCACATAGCCGGCGTAGGACTTCTCGTCGATGTTGTAGAAGCGGCCGGGATTCTCCGGCGCCAGCCCGGTCGGCAGCCCGTAGAAGCTGCGCAACGCGTCGGCGTTCTGGGTGAGGTAGTTGAAGCAGCCGGTGTACCACGAGTTCGGGATCGCCGAGGTGGTCGGCATGGAGCAGAAATAGCCCGGGAACAGCGCGGTGACCTGGTTCGCCGGGTTCGGATTGGCCGTGATGTTGCCGGTGCCCGGGCCGCCCGGTGGCGGCGTGGAAATCTCCACGCTGCCCACGTAGCGGGCCTTGTGGTCGGAATAGCGCAGGCCGAAATCCATGTACTGGAAGAAGTTGCCGTTGATGTCCCAGGTGCCGTCGCCACGCCAGGCGTACTGCTTGCCCTGTTCGGTATGCCAGGTCTGGAACAGGCCGTTGAGGTAGTAGTTGTTCGGATCGAGTTGTGGATTGCCGCCCAGCGCCCAGTTCTGGTGCTTGTCGGTGACCCCGCCCCAAATCACGTCGAGCGGCCCCTTGAGGAAGGTATCGATGATGAAGGTGTTGTCCTCGAAATGGGACGTGTTGTAGGACAGGTCGGAAGACAGCTGCAGGCGGTCCCCGTGCCACTTCACGCCGATCGCATGCTGCATGTCGCGTCCATGCTGCACGTGCGCCTGGGTGCTGGTGGCGGTGTAGATGTTGCCGCTCCAGCTGCCGCCGTCGGCGTCGCAGATGGTCTGGCCGTAGTACGGCGAACCGGTGAGCTGGTTCGGATAGCAGTGGTTGGTGATGTTGAGGTTGCTCGCCGGCAATCCGGTGCTGCCGGCGCCGGTGAAGTAGAACGGCTGGCTGTAGTTGTCGGAATCCCAGTCGTACAGGCCTTCGGCATAGAACTCGGTGCTGTCGTTGGGCTTCCACTGCAGCGCATAGTTCAGTTCCGGCCGCTGGCGGTAGCCGATGTTGTAGTCGGCGCCCAGTGCATTGGGCACGGCGACCAGGTCACCGTTGGCAGTGCGCAGCGGATTGCCGTTGGCGTCTTTCGCCATCACCGGCACGTCGCCCCACACCGCGTTGTAGTCGTAGTGCTGGGCCATGAACGAGGCGTTGAGCAGCGCACCGAACTCGCCGGCATCGGTGTTCCAGCGATCGCTCATCAGCACGCTGAAGTTGGGGTCGGTGCGGCCGCCGTATTTGCTGTGCGTGCCGGTGAAGGTGGCGGCGAGCTTGCTGCCGTTGAAGTCGAACGGGCGGTACAGTTCCATGTCCACCACGCCGGCGATGCCGCCATCGGGCAGGCTTGCCTCGCTGGTCTTGTACACCTTGACCGTCTTCACCGCAGTGGCCGGCAGGTTCTGGAAGGCGAAGCTGCGGCCCACGCCGCTGTCGATCTCCCGGCCGTTGAGCGTGGTGATCACATTGGGAAGACCACGCACCACCACCGAACTGGTTTCTCCCTGGAAACCCTGCGCCACCTGAACGCCGGTGATGCGCTGCATGGCGTCGGCCACGCTGTTATCCGGCAACTTGCCGATGTCCTCCGCCACGATGGAGTCGACCACCATGCGCGAATCCTGCTTGATCGTCTGCGCGCTCTGCAGGCTGTTGCGCAGAGGCGTCACGGTGACGCCGGACAGGTTGACGGCGTTCTTCTGTGCTTCCTCGCGCTGCTTGTTCTTGTCCACCTTGGTCGTGGCGGCAGGCGTCTGGTTCGTCGTGTCCTGCGCGGCAGCTGTCGCATTGCCCGGTGCCGCATCGGCGGCATGCGCCGGGAAAAGGCAGGCACCAATGGCGCTCGCCAGCAGCGTCACTGTGCATGGGACCAGGATCGGATGCTTCATACGTTTCTCCCCAAGATTCGTTGGATCGTGCTTCGCAGCAGCAGTGAGTGGAGTGTCGATGCCTGCCGGCCCGTCCCATCGTTGCCGATGGCTGGCCAGCCTCGATGGAGTCCCCTTGAAGGGGATCCGTATCCACGGAGCGCACCGTCCGGCATGCCTTCAATAGTCTGACAATAATCTATTTGTCGTACTATATGACTAACGATGCATCACTTGCACCGGCTTGTCATGCTGCAGCGCATCGTCGTGGATCGATGCTTTCCTTCCGTCCCTTCAAAACGAAACGCCCGGCGGGCCGGGCGTTTCGTTTTCCTCAAGCAGAGCCTGCCGAAACGGCGAAGCCAGCCCGTTTGTGCTGGTTTCAGGGACTCAATGCCGCCGCCGGCACCACACCCTTCGGCGAATGGCTCAGCGCGCGGATGATCTGCACCTCGCGCTCGCGATACGGCGTGCCGTCCTCGTGCAGCAGGTCGTGGAACCAGATCGCGGGTGGCTGCAGCGTGTACGGTCGCTGCCAGGAATCCCACGGCAGGTCGGTCTGCGTCTTGCCGTTGACGAAGCCCCAGTTGACCATCCCCACGTCGAGCTTCTTGCCCAGCGGCAGCACGCCGTCGATGGTGGAGCCGGCGCCGCGCGCCATGTATTCGGTGCAGATCAGCGGCCGCCCGTAGGGCTTGAGCTGGTCCACGCGCTTGAGGAAATCCTCCGGCCAGCCATAGTTGTGGAAGCTGATGATGTCGGACTGCTCGACCTGGGTGCGTTCGATGGCGTCGAGGTGGGCTGACGGACTCCAGTCCGGGTGCTGCCACAGGCCGCTGGTGAGCGGCTGTATCGGGCGCGCGCTGCGTGCCCAGGCGAATACCTGCGGCAGCAGTTCGGCCACGCGCTGGAACTTGTCCTTCGGCTCACGCGCGTCGTAGTTGCCGCCGCCCGGATTGTCGGGCTCGTTCCACACGTCCCACGCGAGGATGCGATTGTCCCTGGCGAAACTGCCCACGATGTCCTTCACGTACTGCTCGAAGCGCGGGTACTGGCTGCGGTCGTCCATCGCCACGCCCGGCGACTGTACCCAGCCGGAGTTGTGCACGCCCGGGATCGGCGGGTGCTGCGGACCCAGTTTCGGCTCCGGATCCCAGCACGAGTCGAACAGCACGAAGATCGGCTTGATGTGGTGCTTCGCCGCGATGTCGAGGAAGGTGTTGATGCGCTGCTTGAATCCCGCCGCATCCTGCTTCCACAGCAGGTCGTGCAGGAACACGCGCATGGTGGTCATGCCCATCGACTCGGCCCAGCCCAGTTCCTGGTCGATCCGCTTCGGGTCGAACGTGGCGGCCTGCCACATCTCCAGCTCGTTGATGGCGTCGGAGGGAAGGTAGTTGCTGCCCACCGGCCACGCTTGCTTCGCGTACCAGGCCTGGGCCTGCGCCTTCGACCAGCGCGCGGGTGCGTCGGCATGCGCCGCAGCCGTGGTGATGGCAGCCATTGCTGCAAGCAGCAGACAGGACAATGCGTGTTTCATGGAACCTCCATGGCGGTGGTCGGCAGCCCATGCCGCCGGAAGCGCTCGCCGCCGCGCGGCGAGCAGGATGAGGGGCGCCGGTAGCACCGGCGCGATGCCTCAGCGGCCCGCGCCGCCGTCCACCGAGAAGCGGTAGACGATGTGGTTGCGGTAGGTCTGTCCCGGCGCCAGCCGGGCCGAGCCGAAATCGGGATGGTTGGGCGTGTCCGGAAACATCTGTGGCTCCAGCACGAAGGCATCACCCTGGCGGTAGATGCGCCCCGACTTGCCCACGCTGGTGCCGTCGAGGAAGTTGCCCGAATAGAACTGCAGGCCCGGCTGCGCGGAATAGAGCGTCAGCACGCGGCCGCTGCGCGGATCTTCCACCTTGGCCACCAGCCGCGGTGCATCGGCCCTCTTGCGGCTGATCACCCAGTTCATGTCGTAGCCGCGGCCGCGCAGCAGCTGCTGCTCCTTGCCGTCGCGGATGTCGCGGCCGATCGGCTTGCCCTGGCGGAAGTCGTAGTCGGTGCCGGCCACGGCGCGGAACTCGCCGGTGGGGATCAGCGTGTCGTCCACCGGCGTGATGCTGTCCGCCGGGATGGTGAGGATGTCGTCGTACACGACGCCGGACCCTTCGCCGCCCAGGTTCCAGTAGGTGTGGTTGCTGAGGTTGACGATGGTGGGCTTGTCGGTGGTGGCGCTGTAGTCGATGTCCAGCTCGTGGCCGGCCTTGAGCGTGTACGTGGCAGTGGCGGTGAGCGTGCCGGGATAGCCCTGGTCGCCGTCGGGACTGACATAGCGCAGCGTCACGCTGGGCTCGGGCGACTTCGCCACCTTCACCACCTGCCACACCACCTTGTCGAAGCCCTTGGTACCGCCGTGCAACGAGTTCGGACCGTCGTTGAGGGTGAGCTGGTAGGCCTTGCCGTCCAGCGTGAAGCGCCCCTTCGCAATGCGGTTGGCGAAACGCCCCACCGTGGCGCCGAAGTACTGCGGCTTGGCCAGGTAGTCGTGCAGGTCGGGATAGGCCAGCACCACGTCCGCCAGCTTGCCGTGGCGGTCCGGCAGCATCAGCGACTGCAGGCTCGCGCCAAGGCTGATCACGCGGGCGGTGAAGCCGTGGCCGTCGTCCAGCGTCACCACTTCCACCTTGCGTCCGTCCGGCATGGTGCCAAAGGCGGCGCGGCTGGCGTCGGCCGCCGCACACAGCCAGGGCGCGGCCAGCAGCGGCAGGGAGAAGGCGCAGGCGATCAGGTGCTTGTTCATCGTGCAGTCCCCGCTTCACGGAATGGTATAGGGCAGGCCCGAACGTCAACATATAATAAGACATTTGGCAAGCACCCCATGCTCCCAGGGACTGCCCGGCCGCCTTCCGGCTGAGGCACGGGCCGCCATCAAGGATGGCGTGGATCCGGCACGTCGGTGCCGGCGCGCAGCAACAGCAGATAGCTCGCGGCTGACCAGCTGAAGTTCTGCGACTGGTAGCCATTCCCGGTCAGCGGATCGTAGTTCTCGCGAAACGTCGCCCGCCCGGCAGCCAGTCCCTTCGCGTCGAGCACCAGCCGGCGTGCCATCGCATCGGCCTCCGCGTGGTAGCCGTAACGCCGCAACGCCTCCACGCCGAACAGCGACTGGTCCAGCCATACCGGCCCGCGCCAGTAGCCCTTGACCGGTGAGAAGTGCGGATCGTCTGCGGCCAATGTGGGAAATGGCATGGTGGTCGCGAACTTGCGCGGGTCCAGCATCGTCCTCTCGACCGCGGCAGCCTGCGCTGGCGTCGCCACGCCGGCCCACAGCGGCGTCCAGCCTTCGGAGCCGTAAACGCGCACGAGGTCGGGCTTGCCAAGCCTGGCATCGAAGAACCAGCCCCGCTTCGCGTCGTACATGCGCGACTGGATCGCGTGCTTGATCGTGTCGGCCTGGGCCTGCCATTGCTGCCGGTCCTGCGGCTTGCCCAGCACGTCGGCGATCTGTGCCAGCTCCGCCGCGTCACGGTAGAGATAGGCGTTGAGATCGACCGACTCCTGATCCATCGACCAGGCGTGCTCGCCGTTCCTGAGCATCGCGACACCGTCGAAGCGCACGGCGTTGTCCATGCCGCTTTCCCACTTCGCCGCGATGGCCGTGCCGTCGGTGGAGCCGTATTCGGCGAGGCCGTTGTGGTCGTGGTCGCGCGCCGCGAACCACCAGCGGTGGTAGCGCACCAGTCTGTCGTACATCTCGGCCAGGAAGGCGCGGTCACCGGTGGCGCGGTAGATCTCCAGCACGGCCCAGGTCGCCAGTGGCGGCTTGGTGTCCCGCCAGTTGTCATCGGCGCGGTTGAGGTAGATGCAATCGGGCACCATGCCGTCGGCGGCCTGGTAGTCGAACATCGCGCGGACTTGGTTGCGTGCGAGATCCGGCGCGAACCACGCCAGCGCGGCCGCGTGCTTCCACGAATCCCAGGCCCAGAAGCCGTTGAAGTCGGGGTTGGAGTACGAGGGAATGACGCCGTCATGGCGCAGGTCGCCACGCGCCGCGCGCCAGTTGCCGATCAGGGTGACCACCGCCTTCGCGGCCACGCGCCGCGCGAGTTCGCCGGGCAAGCCAGGCAGATGGCTGTCCTCCATCGACTTCAGATAGCCCGCCCAGCGTGCGCGGTTGGCAGTCCAGGACCGGGCGTAATCGATAGCCGGCGGCTTGGCTGTCCGCGCGTCGTAGCGCAGGGTTTGCACCACGTAGACCATCGCCACCTTGCCGGGCTCGAGGCGCAGTGGCCGCTCCGGACCGATGCGGTAGTCGTTCCCGGACACCACGATCCGCCCAACATCCGTGCCGTCGACGTGCAATTGCGTGTCGAGCCGTGAAGGCGAGTCGGCGAAACTCTGCGTCACCGCATCGCCTTCGCTGGCGAGGCGGCTCCCCGGCAAGGACATGGCGCGCCCGGTGACCGCCAGCTCGATTTCGCGCGTCCGCTCGGACCGCAGCTCGATGCGCACCAGCACATGCCAGGAGTCGACGAAGAACAGTGTCTGCCGCACGCTCAATGCCGGCGTCGAGAACGCGCGCACCAGCTCGCCCGGCGCGGCGTGGCTCGCCACTTCCTTCAGGGTCAGCGCGCGGCCAGCGCCGGCATCACGCAACGTCAGGCCGGCGAAACGCGTGCCAACCCATGTGCCCGCGCCGAGGCTGTGCACGAAGGGACCGGAAAACCCCGTCGTCGCATCGCCGGCACGCGGCAAGCTGTAACCCTGCCAGGCGCCGGCGTCGAAAAAGATGTTGAAGCTGCGGTCCGTCGGCGAACGCGGCGTACCGCGGAAATCGAGCAGGTCGCGATAAGGCGAGCCGGCGAAGGAGGGTCGGCCTGCCGGCGCGGCGCAAACGGCGGCACCGCATGTCAAGGCGACGACCACCAAGGGCTTGATGAGTGAACGCATGAAACCGGTTTCCGCTCGTACCGATGCCCGCATGTCGCGGGGCTGCCCAGTCTGCACGATGTCTCCGATAGTGTCGCCGCCCCATCGTCCTCCATGCCCCCCTGTCTCCATCCTCGCGACAGGTGCAAGCTATACCTCCCGGCCTTCCCGGGATCCGCCCATGACCCTGCGCAGCCTCTTCGCCGACTTCAACAGCTACTTCGCCTCGGTGGAACAGCACGAGGTGCCGGCGCTGCGCGGCCGGCCGGTGGGTGTGGCGCCGGTGGACGCGGAGACCACCAGCCTGATCGCCGCCAGCTACGAGGCGAAAGCGCACGGCGTTTCCACCGGCACGATGGTGCGCGAGGCGCGCGAACGCTGCCCGGGCATCGCCATCGTCACCGCGCGGCCGGGGCTGTACGTGGAATGGCACAAACGTCTGTGGAAAGCGATCGACCGTGCCATCCCCATCGCCCACGTCGGCTCCATCGACGAGATGGCCTGCGAGCTGGTGGGCCGCCAGCGCCAGCGCGCAGTGGCCGAACAGATCGCGCGGCAGGTAAAAGACGAGATCGCCAAGGTCGCGCCCGGCGGCGCGATCCGCTGCTCGGTCGGCATCGCACCCAACGAGTTCCTCGCCAAGACCGCCACCGACATGCAGAAGCCCGACGGCCTGGTGGTGATCGAGCAGGCCGACCTGCCGCAGGCGCTGCACGCCCTCAAGCTGCGCGACCTGTGCGGCATCGGCGCTTCGATGGAGGCGCGACTCAACGCCGAGGGCATCTTCACCGTGGCACAGCTCACCGCCGCGTCGAAACTGGTGCTGCGCCGCGCCTGGGGCGGCATCGAGGGCGAACGCATGTGGGGCCTGCTGCGCGGCGCGTGGCTGCCGACCCCCGCCGCCACGCGAAGCTCGCTGGGCCACTCGCACGTGCTGGGCCCCGAACTGCGCACGCCCGAGGGCGCACTGGCGGTGCTGAAGAAGTTGTTGGTGAAGGCCGCCATGCGCCTGCGCCGCGACCAATTGCTGGCCGGCGCGATGACGGTGGCGATCCGCTTCGTCGGTTACGAGGATCGTTGGGAAAGCAGCATCCACTTCGACCCCACCGACGACAGCCGCAACCTGCTGCACCTGCTCACCGCGACGCTGGACGCCGGCCGCCTGCGCAAACGCCCGCTGCCCGGCCCCGCCCGCGCCGTGCCGCTGTCGGTGAGCGTCACCCTGACGCGCCTTGGCGAACGCACGCAGACCAGCGGCTCACTGTTCGTCCCCGCCGGCGACGCGCGCAGGATCGACGCCGTGGTCGATCGCATCAACACGAAGTACGGCCTCAACAAGGTCTACTTCGGCGGCATGCAGGCCGCGCTGGTGCACGACGCCGCGCCCATGCGCATCCCGTTCAACCGCATCCCCGACGGCGACAGCGAACAGGAAGCGGGTCTCGACCCGCTGTGGCTGCAATCGCTCAACCGCTTCAAGGCGATGACGGAAGGGGAGCATCGTCGGAGGGAGAGGGAGCGAAACAGCGCACGCGGGAGCAAGCCTCCGTCTGGCCGAGACTGACCGTGCCAGCATGGCGCGCTCCACCGGGAAGTGAATCTGGAATCACTACTGTCGGCTCGTCGTTCCAAAGCGCCACCCTTCTACGCATGCTGGTAAGGTCTGCTTTCGACCCCGAAGCGGACATGGCAGCGAATCAGGGGGAGTGATTATTTATGAAAATGCATTGGCTTGGCTTTGGTGTCTTGCTGTTGGCTGCTTCGGCGGCTTGTGCTGCAACCGGCGGTGACAATCTTCCGCCGCACCAGGCGGGGTTAACGCAAGCACTGAAGAATTTTGTTCACGATACGAGTGTGCCAGATCAGGACAGGGGCACCAGATATGTTGCAGCGTTTCGAGACCTGAGAGGCGATGGAGCCGTTGAAGCCATCGTCTACCTGGTCGATTCAGACTATTGCGGAAGCGGAGGCTGCACCACGCTAATTCTGGAGAAAAAAGAAGGATCATGGAAAATCGTTTCGTCGATAGCTACCACGCGGCCTCCCATCAGAGTGCTACCCAAGAAATCTCACGGATGGCATTCGCTCAGCGTCTTTGTCGCAGGGGGAGGCATTCTTCATGGGTATGACGCTGAGCTCGATTTCAATGGAAAGCGATACCCGCCTGGCCCATCCGTGCCAGCCGCCAAGCCATTAAGAGATCCAACAGGTGAAGTCGTCATCAGGTCGATGGAAGACGCGGTGCCGCTGTACTAGGTCACTCTTTGGATCCTAAGAAGAATTGGCCATGCTCGCGTTGATGCCGATGTCCGCTTCCGACCCAAAGCAGACACAATCAGCGACCTGAAGAAACGCCAGGAACCCCTCCTCATGTCAGATCTACCGCCCGACGGTCTTCCTCGATACCGCCTGCTCACCGGCAAGGACGACGCTGCATTTTGTCGTCGCGTTTCGGAGGCACTGGATCTTGGCTATGAGTTGTACGGCTCCCCTGCGGCAACATTCAACGGCGACCATGTCGTCGTGGCCCAGGCGATACTTTGGCCGGCAACAGGCTAGTGGCCGGAGGAGAGTCCGGCAGCCGTTCCGACATGTCCGTTTTCGCTTCCAGACAGGCGATCAGCCGCCCGTCTGCCGGCCTCGCCGCAATTCCATCGCCTCGGCCCAGCGCGCCGCCACACGCAGCGTGGTGATGCACGCTGCCACGTCGGCAAGCGTGGCCGCCGTACGCTCCAGCAGCCGGATGTCCACCTCGTGCTGGCGTGCCATGTACGAACCCTCGAAGGCGATCGCGCAACGACAGCCGCGTTCCAGCACCGGGCCGGCGGTCTGCACGTGGCCCCTCGATGCACGGAGGAGGCGAATCTCGAACCCTTATTTCGCGAAACCCTCATCTTGAGAGTTTTATGGTGCCCCGCGCCGACTACCCGGGGAGGGCTGCCATGTTCAAGCATTCGGTACTCGTTTTGCTGCTCGCTGCATGCGCCTCTCTTGCATTTGCGGACAGCCCGCCGACGGTTCGTCAGCCTACGCTCACGCCGCAATCGAGCGGCACCACACAGCTGCTGATCGCCGTCAGCCCGGTGAATTCGCGTGTGGTCTGGGCCTCGGGAGCCGGGGGAACCTATGTGGTGACCACCGACGGCGGCAATACCTGGAAGTCCGGCGTGGTACCCGGCGCGGAGAATCTGCAGTTCCGCGATGTCCATGCCGTGAGCGACCGGATCGCCTATCTGTCGTCGATCGGCGCCAACACCACCGACTTCAAGATCTACAAAACCGTCGATGGCGGAGCACACTGGACGGTGGAATTCACCAATCAGCTTGCCGGCGCGTTCTACGACTGCTTTGCCTTCTGGTCCCCTGACCGCGGCCTCGCGCACAGCGATTCAGTGGGCGGGATGTTTCCCGATCTGCGCACCTCCGACGGCATCCATTGGCAGTCGATCGCCGGCCATATGCCGCCGGCACTCCCCGGGGAAGCCTCGTTCGCATCGAGCGGAACCTGCATCACCACGCAGGGGAAGCAAAACGCGTGGGTTGCCACCGGCGGTTCGACCACCGCGCGCATCCTGGCGACGCGCGATGGCGGCAATACCTGGAACGCTTATGCCACTCCGCTCATCAGCAACGCCAGTGCTGGCGGCTTGAGCGTGGCTTTCCGCGATGCGCGCAACGGGTTTGTCGGCGGTGGCGACCTGTCGAGCAATACCTCAGCCGACGCAGCGATCTCTCACGATGGCGGCGCGACCTGGACCCTGACCAACCCTCCGCCGACCCCCGGAGCGGTCTTCTGCGTGGCGTACGTCCGGGGCCTGCGCGATCGCCACTTTTCCGCATCGTCCAATGACGAGGACGATCGGGGTCAAGACCAGAACGACCATGGCGACCACGGTCCTCCATTCGACCGCACGGTCGTGATTACCGCCGAAACTGCACCCAACTTCAATTCGGGATCAGCCGCCTGGACTCCCGACGAAGGCCAGACCTGGTACTGGCTGCCCACCGTGAGCGGATACTGGGCCGTCGCTTTCGCGAATCCAAAAGCCGGATGGTTCGTCGGCAACAACGGGCAGATCCTGAAGATCAGTTTCTAGACTTCGGGAAGTCCCAGGCAGGATCGGACTCGTGCAAGGGGAATCGACACTGGGAACGGGTGATTCGGTTACACCGTCGCGCCCCGCTTCGACCGAACCTGCTCCCGAAGGGAGCGGGTTCGCCCATGAAGGTTCTCCTCACGCCACCGCTGCGACCGCGTCCACCTGCGTGGCCAACGCGCGCGCGGTGGAAGCCGCCAGAACAGGGACAGAGCAGAGCTCTTAAGGAAGCCCCCCTTCTCCTTAGCCAGCTTTCAGCTTGCGCGATTCGACCACGCGCCAAAGCGCGATCAATCGCCCACCCGCCGATTCCTCCGCAACTCCACCGCCTCGGCCCAGCGCGCGGCCAGCCGCGGCGTGGTGATGCATACCGCCGTGTCGGTAACCGTGGTCACCGCGCGTTCCAGCAGCTGGATGTCGGCCTCGTGCTGGCGCGCCACGTGTGGGTCCTCGAAGAAGATCGCGCGATGGCAGCGGCGCTCCAGCACCAGGTCGGCGATCTGCGCGTCGCCGCCCATCGGGCCACTCTGATAGCGATCCGCCCAAGGCTGGCCCTGAGGCCAGCCGCGGCTCCAGGCCAGTTCGTTGAGGCGCGATCCGGTGGTGCCGGTGGCCACACGACGGGCGAAGCGCGATAGCGTGTCGAAGTGCTCGGCCGCGTAGGCCAGCATCGCCGGCTTCATCGCGTCGTGGGCGATCAGGGCCAGCGTCTGTGACTCTGGTGCATGCAGATCGTCCGCACCGGGGTCGGGCGCCAGCCCGGCGTGCATGCGTTCCAGCTCGATCCAGTCGCGCGCCGAGGCCACGGTGGAGAGGAAGGGCTTGGCGTGGATCACGCACTGGCGCTTGAGCGCCGCCGCCTCGGGAAATACCGAGGACGGATCGACCGGATCGATCAGGTAGATCGCGCCATCCAGCGTGCGCGCCGCGCCATCCATGCCCACCACCTCGGCGACCAGCTTCATCAGGCCGCCTTCGCGGCCGTAGGGATAGCGGCGCAGCGGCGGGTAATCCGCCAACAGACCGGCACGCACGATCGCGTCGTGGGTGCGGCCCACCGCGTGCAGGCCGAGATCGAGTTCGCGGATGCCGTGCTCGCAGGCGCGCAGCCAGCGGAAAAGCGCCGCATCGTCGCGGCTGTGGTGCAACTGGTTGGCGGCCAGGCCCAGGCGCATCGTGTTTTCCCTATCGGCTCAAGTGGACTGCCGCCACCTACGCGGTGGCGGCAATATCGAGTGCGTCCACTTGCACCAGCATGCGCGCGATCGACGCGGCGGCCTCGCGGCCGTCGTGCACCGCGCGCACCACCAGGTCGGCGCCGCGCACGTTGTCGCCACCGGCGAAGATGCGCGGGTGGCTGGTCTGCTGCGGCAGCGCGCCGTCGGCGCCGGTGACGACGCGGCCGGAGTGCGCCAGCTTCACGCCGTGCGAGACCAGCCAGTCCGGCGGGCTGGGCAGGAAGCCGAAGGCCTGGATCACCACGTCGGCGCGCAGCTCGCTCTCGCTGCCCTCGACGTTGCGCGGGC
This sequence comes from Rhodanobacter sp., assembly GCA_035277325.1. Lineage (GTDB taxonomy): Bacteria > Pseudomonadota > Gammaproteobacteria > Xanthomonadales > Rhodanobacteraceae > Rhodanobacter_A. Next base: position 8,203 of record DATEKS010000137.1, on the reverse strand, counting down.
GCGGGCGGCCGTGGCCGTCGTCGACCAGTTCGGTGCGCACCACGCGCACCGCGCGGGCGCGGCCGTGTTCGTCGCCGAGGATTTCCAGCGGCTGGCGATGGAACAGGAAGTTCACGCCTTCCTCACGGCTGTAGCCGACTTCGCGTGCGGAGCCGGGCATGCTGGCTTCGTCGCGGCGATACACGCAGGTGACCGACGCCGCACCGAGGCGGATCGCGGTGCGGTTGCAATCCATGCCGGTGTCGCCACCACCCAGCACCACCACGTGCTTGCCGCGCAGATCGAACGCGGGTGCGGGCGGTTCGTCGCGCAGCAGGCGCTCGGTGTTGGCGATCAGGAACGGCAATGCATCGTGCACGCCGTGCAGCTCGCGGCCCGGCAGCCTGCCGTCCACGTAGGTGTAGGCGCCGGTGCCCACGAACACCGCGTCGTAGTCGTCCAGCAGTTCGCCGAACTCGATGTCGCGACCGACCTCGCGGCCCAGCAGGAAGCGCACGCCCAGCTGTTCGAGGAACGCGCGGCGCGTGCGCACCACGGCCTTGTCCAGCTTGAACGGCGGGATGCCGAAGGTGAGCAGGCCGCCGATCTCGTTCTGGCGGTCGTACACGTCAGCGGCGATGCCGGCGTGGCGCAATCGGTCCGCGCAGGCCAGGCCGGCCGGGCCGGCACCGACGATCGCCACGCGTCGGCCGGTTTCCTTCACCGCGGAGAGATCCGGCCGCCAGCCCTGGCGCAGCGCCTCGTCGGTGACCCAGCGTTCCACGCTGCCGATCGTCACCGCGCCGAAGTCGGTCTGTTCGAGTGTGCAGGCGCCCTCGCACAGCCGATCCTGCGGGCATACGCGACCGCAGATCTCCGGCAGCGGGTTGGTCTCGTACATCAGCGTCGCCGCCTCGACGATGCGCCCCTGCTCCACCAGCTTCAGCCACTCCGGGATGTAGTTGTGCACCGGGCAGGCATGCTCGCAATACGGGTTGCCGCAATCCAGGCAACGCCCGGACTGCGTGGCCGCATTCGCCTCGCCGAAATCCCCCGCGATCTCGCCGTACCCCAGTACGCGTATCGCCACCGGCACCGTGCGCGGCGTCTGCCGCGGCACGTCGAGGAACTGGAACAGCTTGTGCTCGCTCATGCGGCCCTCCGCAACTCTTCCGCCAGCACGGCGAGGCTCGCCGCCTTCGGCTTCACCAGCCAGAACTTGTATTGCAGCCCGCGGAAATCGCGCAGCACCTGCCGGCCCCAGTCGCTGCCGGTGAGCTCGACGTGGCGCGTCACCAGCCCGCGCAGGTGTTGCATATAGTGCTCCATGCCCTCGGGCGAGATGCGCAGGATGTCCACCAGCTCGTGGTTGTAGCAGTCCACGAAGTCGCGCTCGAGGTCGAGCACGTAGGCGAAGCCGCCGGTCATGCCTGCGCCGAAGTTGAGGCCGACCTTGCCGAGCACCGCCACCACGCCGCCGGTCATGTACTCGCAACAGTGGTCGCCGGCGCCTTCCACCACGGCCACCGCGCCGGAGTTGCGCACCGCGAAACGCTCGCCCGCGCGGCCGGCAGCGAACAGCTCGCCGCCGGTGGCGCCGTAGAGGCAGGTGTTGCCGATGATCGAGGCGTCCTGGCTGGCGAACGGCGAATCGGCGGGCGGACGCACCACGATGCGGCCGCCGGCCATGCCCTTGCCCACGCCGTCGTTCGCCTCGCCGGTGAGTTCGATGTGCACGCCGCCCGCGTTCCACGCACCCAGGCTCTGGCCGGCCGCGCCTTCCAGCTGCAGCACGATGGGGTGCTCGTCCATCCCGTGGTCGCCATGCCGGCGCGCGATGTCGCCGGAGAGCCGCGCGCCGATCGCGCGGTCGGTGTTGGCGATCGCGTAGCTGAAGTGTCCGCCCTCGCCCAGTTCCACCAGCGGCGCGGTGTCCGCCGCGATACGCGTGGCCAGCGCGGCGGCGTCGCGCACCGGGTTGCGCGCCATCGCGCAGGCGCTGTCGCTGGCCGCGCCCAGGCTGGCGCCATCGAGCAGCGGTGCGAGGTCGAGGCCGTGGCGCACCGGCGTGGCGTCGTCGCGCTGCGCCAGCAGTTCGCTGCGGCCGACCAGTTCGGCCAGCGAACGTGCGCCCAGCCGCGCGAGGTGTTCGCGCACGTCGGCGGCGATGAAGCGGAAATAGTTCATCACCATTTCCGGCAGGCCGGTGAAGTGTTCCTTGCGCAGCACCGGATGCTGGGTGGCGACGCCGGTGGCGCAGTTGTTGAGGTGGCAGATGCGCAGGTACTTGCAGCCCAACGCCACCATCGGGCCGGTGCCGAAGCCGAAGCTCTCGGCGCCGAGCAGGGCGGCCTTGATCACGTCGAGGCCGGTCTTCAGGCCGCCGTCGGTCTGCAGGCGCACGCGGCCGCGCAGTTCGTTGCGGCGCAGGGTCTGCTGGGTTTCGGCCAGGCCCAGTTCCCACGGCGTGCCGGCGTACTTGATCGAGGTGAGCGGGCTGGCGCCGGTGCCGCCGTCGTGGCCGCTCACCGTGATGAGGTCGGCGCCGGCCTTCACCACGCCCGCGGCCACCGTGCCCACGCCCGCGTGGCTGACCAGCTTCACCGAGACCAGCGCGTCGGGGTTCACTTCCTTGAGGTCGTGGATCAGCTCGGCGAGATCCTCGATGGAATAGATGTCGTGGTGCGGCGGCGGCGAGATCAGGCCGATGCCGGGTTTGGCGTAGCGCAGCCGCGCGATGGTGGCGTCCACCTTGTGGCCGGGCAGCTGGCCGCCCTCGCCGGGCTTGGCGCCCTGCGCGATCTTGATCTGCAGCACCTCGGCGTTGACCAGGTAGGCGGGTGTGACGCCGAAGCGGCCGGAGGCGACCTGCTTGATCTTCGACATCTTCTCGGTGCCGTAGCGCGCCGGGTCCTCGCCGCCCTCGCCGGAATTGCTGCGCGCGCCCAGCCGGTTCATCGCGGTGGCCAGCGCCTCGTGTGCCTCGGGCGACAGCGCGCCCAGCGACATGCCGGCGGAGTCGAAGCGGCGCAGGATCGCCTCGACCGGTTCCACCTCGTCCAGCGGCACCGGCGCGCCCAGCGGCTGCACGCCGAGCAGGTCGCGCAGCGCCGAAGGCGGGCGATGGTCGACGTGGTCGGCGTAGGCGCGGTAGTCCGCCGCGTCGCCGGTGCGCACCGCCTGCTGCAGCGTGGCGATCACGTCGGGGTTGTACATGTGGTACTCGCCGCCGTGCACGAACTTGTACAGGCCGCCCGCGCGCAGCGGCTGCGCCGCGTTCCACGCCTCGGCGGCGAGCAGGCGCTGCTCGTTCTCCAGCTCGGCGAAGCCGGCGCCACCGATGCGCGAGGGCGTGCCGGGGAAGCACAGCGCCACCACCTCCGGCGCCAGCCCCACGATCTCGAACAGCTGCGCGCCGCGGTAGCCGGCGATGGTGGAGATGCCCATCTTCGACAGGATCTTCAGCAGCCCCTTGCGGATGCCGCGGCGGTAGCTGCGGCCGATCTCCAGCCTATCGCCCTCGATGTGGCCCTCGCGGCCCAGCTCGAACAGGCTCTGGTAGGCCAGCCACGGATAGATCGCGGTGGCGCCGAAACCGAGCAGGCAGGCGAACTGGTGCGCGTCGCGCGGCGTGGCGGTCTCCACCATGAGGTTGCACTGGCAGCGCAGTCCCTGCTCGACCAGATGCGCGTGCACCGCGCCGGTGGCGAGCAGGGAGTGGATCGGCAGCTTGTCGCGCTCGGGGTAGCGGTCGCTGAGGAACACCAGCGCATTGCCCTCGCGCACGGACTGCGCCACGTCCTCGCACAGCTTGCGCAGCGCCGCTTCCAGCCCCAGCTCCGGCGCGTACATCAGGTCGAAGCGCGGCGTGTTGGCGAACTGCGGCAGGGCCAGCAGCTGGCGCAGCTTGCGCTGGGAGAGGATCGGCGAGTTGATCAGGACCTGCTTCGCGTTCTCGGGCTTCAGCTCGAACACATTGCCTTCCGCGCCGATCTGGGTGACCAGCGACATCACCAGCTTCTCGCGCAGCGGGTCGATCGGCGGATTGGTGACCTGGGCGAAGGCCTGGCGGAAGCGGTCGAACAGCGGCCGCACCTGCCGCGACAGCGCGGCGACCGGGGTGTCGTCGCCCATCGCGCCGGTGGCCTCGGCTTCGAGCTCGGCGATCACCTTCAGCACTGTCTCGCGTTCCTCGCGCGAAAGGCCGTACAGCTTCTGGTAGCAGCGCAGCTGGTCCACCGGCAGCGGCTCGGCGGCCAGCGAGGGGTCGATCAGATCCGATTCCAGATAGCTCACGCCGGCGCGCAGCCAGTCGCGGTACGGCGCGCGCTTGCGGTTGATCGCGTCGATGTCGGCATCGCGCAGCAGGCGGTGCTCGCGGAAATCCACCGCGATCATCTCGCCCGGCGCAAGGCGGCCCTTGGCGACCACGCGCGCCGAGGGCATGTCCCACAGGCCCGCCTCGGAGGCAATGATGAAGTGGTTGTCATCGGAGAGTGCCCAGCGCGCGGGACGCAGGCCGTTGCGGTCCAGCGTGCAGGCGGCGTAGCGGCCGTCGCACATCACCAGACCGGCGGGGCCGTCCCAGGGCTCGCTGTGCAGCGCGTAGTACTCGTAGAACGCGGCGAGGTCCTCGTCGATGTTCTCGCGCGCGGCGAATGCCGGCGGCACCAGCACACGCATCGCGGCGAGCAGGTCGAGGCCGCCGGCCAGCAGCACTTCCAGCGCGTTGTCGAGGCTTTCCGAGTCCGAACCCTGCTGGCGCACCAGCGGGCCGAGGTCGCCCAGCTCCACGCGCGGCGAGCGCCAGATGGTCTCGCGCGCCTGCATCCAGCGGCGGTTCGCGCGGATGGTGTTGATCTCGCCGTTGTGCGCCAGCAGGCGGAACGGCTGCGCCAGCCGCCACTGCGGCGAGGTGTTGGTGGAGAAGCGCTGGTGGAACACCACCGCGTCGGCGACCAGTGCGGGATGCGTGAGATCGGCGAACACCTCGCGCAGGCGCCCAGGCGCGGCCATCGCCTTGTAGCCGATCAATCCGGCCGACAGCGTCACCACGTAGAACTGCGGATCAGACGACAGCGCGGTTTCGGCGCGGCGACGGGCGCGGAACAGCGCAAGCTCGAACGCCTCGTCGTCCATGCCGGCAGCGGCGTCGACGAAGACCTGCCGCACGCGCGGCCGCGCCGCAGCGGCCAGCGGGCCGCACGCGTCCTCGTTCACCGCCACCTCGCGCCAGCCCGCCACGCGCAGTCCTTCTTCGGCGAGATACCGTTCCAGCACTTTCGCCGCCGCGTCGTCGGCCGGATCGAGGAACACCAGGCCCGCCGCGAAGCGCTCGCCGATGGCAATGCCCGCTTCTTTCGCCAGTGCACGCAACCAGGCCTGTGGACGACGGATCAGCACGCCGCAGCCGTCGCCGCTCACGCCGTCCGCGTTCACCGCGCCGCGATGCGAAAGCTTCGCCAGCGCCTCGAACGCGGTGTCGACCACCCATGCGCTGGCACGGCCGTCGATCTGCGCCACCAGACCGAAACCGCAACTGTCGTGCTCGAAGGCTGCGTCGTACAGGCTTGTTCCACCGGACTGCTTCATCTTGCTCACTCGCTGGATGACCGGGCACAGAAGGCCAGCGACGCCTCGGCGCCGGTCTGGATTCGTGGATTACGGCCCGACTACAACACAATTGCTGCGTCGCGTCAAAGACTTCTATACGTCCAAATGCAATTGCAAATGTAACTATCTGCCATGGTGCGGCCGATCGTGGCGGACGAGCCCGTATCGACGCATCGCGCCATGGCCTCGCCCTGTCGTGGCATGCGCCATACGCATCCGGTGCCGGCCGCGCGGCATCCATCCGGCGCCAGCCAGCGGATCGCAATTCCTCACGATCGGCCACCCGGATTCGCATCTTCCTTTTGTTGCATGGCTGTCATGCAGGGCATCTAGCGTGCCGGGCCGCATCCCGCCTCCCACTCTCCGGACCCGCCCATGCCCCAGCCCATGCCCGTCTTTCGTTCCCGCGGCCCCGCCCTGCTCGCCCTTGCCATCGCCGCAGCGCTGGCGACGTCGGTCCATGCCGACGACACGAACCCGGCGCAACCCGCATCGGCGACGGTCACGGCAGGCCCTGCCACCACCGCCTCGCCGCAGGACGCCAAGAACCTTGACACCGTCAGCGTGACCGCCGCCACGACCACCGTCGTCGTGCCCACCCAGGCGTCGACCCTCGCCACCGAGCCGCAGTCCCTGATCGGCAGCCTGTACCTGCAGCAGAACATTCCGCCCAGCGGCGACTACACCGACGCGATCGCGATCTCGCCCAGCGTCTCCACCGTGGCGCCGAACGGCCCGGGCCTGATGGAGGCGGCACAGGTCAACCTGCGCGGCTTCAACGACGGCGAATACAACGTCACCTTCGACGGCCTGCCCTGGGGCGACTCGAACGACTTCACCCACCACTCGACCAGCTACTACACCAACCGCGACACCGGCGGCATCGTGGTCGACCGCGGCCCCGGCACGGCCTCCACCCTGGGCAACGCCACCTTCGGCGGCACGGTGGCGGTGACTTCCAAGGATCCGACGGCGGATTTCGGCATCGAGCCCTGGCTCAGCTTCGGCAGCTGGAACACCCGTACGGAGGGTGCCGAGCTCGACACCGGCCGCATCGACCAGACCGGCGGCACCACCGCCCTGCTGATCGCGCAGAACGGCGATTCGGACGGCTATCTGAGCTACGCCGGCCAGCGCCGCCAGAACGTGATGGCGAAGATCGTGCAGCCGCTCACCGACCACCTCACGCTGAGCTTCATGGGCATGTACAACAAGCTGCACCAGTACGTGCCGTTTGGCGCCACGCTGGCCGAGCTGCAGCAGTACGGCCCGGACTACGGCCTGAACAACGATCCCGCCAGCCAGGACTACTACCGCTACAACAAGGACGAGATCAGCACCGACATGGGCTACATCGGCCTGCACTACGCTGATGACGGCTGGACGGTCGACAACAAGGTCTATACCTACGGCTACAACCACTTCGGCTTCAACGGCGTGGACCCCAACGGCGAGACGCCGAACGGCACGGTGTACGGCGCCGACGACGTACCCGGCCAGCGCATGCGCAACTGGTACCGCTCCTGGGGCGACATCTTCCGCCTGGCGAAGGAACTCGGCCCCGGCGAGCTGCACACCGGTTTCTGGTACGACCACCAGGACAACCTGCGCTGGCAGGTCGAGACCGACGAGACGCTGGATGGCGCGCTCAACGGCATCCCGGCCAGCACCGCGGTCGACCGCCACATGACCGACACGCTGCGCACCTTCCAGCCCTACCTCGAATACCAGTGGAACTTCGCCGACACCGCCTGGCTGACCGCCGGCGTGAAGGACGTGAACTTCAGGCGCAGCATCGACGCCACGGTGAACCAGAAGACCGGCCTGCCGCTGCAGTACGGCAAGACCTGGAACAAGCTGCTGCCCTCGCTGAGCGCGCACTGGCAGATCGTCGACCACTGGACGGCCTACGCGCAGTGGGCCAAGGGCTTCCTCGCGCCCAACCTCAACACCTTCTACACCAAGGACCCGCAGGACAGCGACGTCAAGCCGCAGGGCACCACCAACATCCAGCTCGGCACCGTCTGGAGCGACGACCGCCTGAACCTGTCGGCCGACATCTACAAGATCGACTTCACCAACAAGATCGAGAGCCGCAAGGTCGGCGGCATCAGCTACTTCTACAACGCCGGCGGCGCCACCTACAAAGGGCTGGAGCTGGAAGGCAGCTACCTGCTCGGCGCTGGCCTCAACCTGTACGCGAACGGCTCGCTCAACCGCGCGATCGACAACGACAGCAACCAGTGGCTGCCAAACGCGCCGCACAAGACCGCGGCGCTGGGCCTGATCTATCGCGACGGCCCGCTGTACGCCTCGCTGATCGACAAATTCGTGGGCCAGCGTTACGGCGACAGCGGCGAGACCCAGCGCATGGGCGGCTATGCGGTCACCAATTTCGCCGCCAGCTACACCTTCGCGCCGGACGGCAGCGCGCTCAAGGACGTGCGCGTGGGCGTGCAGGTCGGCAACGTGTTCGACAACAAGCACATCTACGACCTCGCCGGGTACACCGCGCAGGACAACACGCCGCTGTACTTCACCATCCCCGAGCGCAACTACCAGCTCACCCTGTCGGCGAGGTTCTGAACATGCGCAAGCTGATCCTGCTTCC
>DATEKS010000136.1:0-3598 GCA_035277325.1 Rhodanobacter sp. | reverse complement strand
ACGTTCGTGTTCGAACCCGCGGAGGCGATGCACGATTGCCTGCTGCGGCACTGCCGCGACGAGATCACCCGCGCGGCCGTCGTCACGGTCACCTCGCCGCTCGCCTGCGAGGTGCAGGCGGTCACGGCGAACTTCGCGGTCCTCAACCATTTCGCGGATCATGCCGCGCTGTTCGAGCAGCTGTCGCGCGTGGTCCAACATGGCGGTTTCGTGCTGGCCAGCCTGCTCAACCCCTACTGCCTTGCCGACGCGCGTTACCGCTGGTGGCGGGCGAACCTGGTGAATCTCCTGCGCCGTGGTCACTACGCCATCCCCAGCGAAAGCCGCATCCACCGTTTCGCGCCGCGGGTCGTGGCGCGGGCGGCGGCGCCGCATTTCCGGCTGGAGCGCCTTGCGCCCCGTGGCCTCGGGCTGGCCTCCGAGCTCTACATGTTCCTGTTGTTCCGGAGGGTCTGAGGATGTGGAAGGACTGGATCAGGCCGTTCGTTCGCCCCCTGCCGCAGTGGTCGGTGGTCGCCGTCGCCTCCCCGCAGCAGGCGGTGGTCGCCAACTTGCGCTGGGGCGGCGCCACGGCAGATGTCACCACCGACCACACCGTGGCTTCGCTGCGGCCGCTCACCATCGCGACCAGCCTGGACGCCGGGTCGCGTGCGGTGCTCGAGTACCGCGACCGCGCCAGCGGCCGGCTGCTCGGGGCGCTGCAGCTGGCGCGCGCGGCGACGGTCAGCACCGAAGGCAGCACGCTCGCCCTCTATCACGTCGCGGCCGGCGGGCATCGCTGCCTGCTCTGGCCGCTGCGCCCGTGGAACACCTGGCTGCAGAACCGCCTCATGCAGCGGAACACCTCGTCGCCACACTCCCTCATGGCGCCCGTCGCGACCCAGCAGCTGATGATCGCCTACCTGTGCCCGCGGCCGGTCATCCTGGTCTCCGTCGACGCGCCCGGCCACCACAACATCTTTCCGATGGACCTGATCGGCCCGCTGGGGCGCAGCGGGCTGTTTGCGCTCGCACTGCGCAGCACCAACGTTTCCGTGCCGGTGATGCGCGAGTCGCGCCGGGTCGCCCTCTCCTGCATGCCGGCGGCGATGAAGGACGCCGTTTATGCGCTCAGCGTGCAGCACAGGCAGCCGCTGCCGGACTGGGCGGCACTGCCCTTCCCGCTGCGCCGCTCGCGCACCTTCGGCATACCCGTGGCGGCGGCGGCGCTGCGCATCCGCGAGCTGGACATCGTGCACAGCGAGGAGGTCGGCTCGCACACGTTCTTCCTCGGCCGCATCGTGTCCGAGGAAGCGCTGGCGCAGGACGCCCAGCTGCACCACACGGCGGGCTTCCACCAGGCCTGGCGCCGCCGTCGCGGCAAGCCGTTCGCGGAGGTGCGGTCCGCCTGAGCGCGTGTCTGCGGCTCACACCTTCGTCGCCACCGCCATGGTGAGACTCTGCAGGAAATGGAAGTCCGGCCGCCGCAGCGCGTAGCACGCGTCGTCCGGATCGCACAGCTGCGCCAGCGCGCCGAAATCCTCCGGCTGCAGGTAGGGCCGCAGGCGCTCGCCCCAGGTGTCGCGGAAGATCGCGTCGCGCAGGTAGCGTTCGTCCGCTTCGGCGAGTGGCTGGGTGCGCTCGATCATCCGAGTGCGCACCGCCACCTGCGGCAATCCCGCCGCCTGCAGCCAGCCGACCAGCGCGCGGATCGCGGTGAATTCATGCTCGCTGCGGCCGTAGCGCTCGCGGTAGTACGCACGCACCGCGTCGTTGACGCGCTGTTCGAGACGGGCATCCCAGGCGAAGTACATGTCAGGCACCAGCGAGCTCTGCCCCACCACCAGGCGACCGCCCGGACGCAGCAGCTTCGACAGTACCCGCAGTCCGGCGACCGGGTCGTGCAGATGATTGACGGCGTTGACGGCCCAGACCAGGTCGAAGCTGCCGTCCGCCAGCGGCGGCCGCAGCATGTCGGCCTGCAGGATGGCCGCCTGCGCCGGCGCACCGCGGCGGGCGATGCGGACGTGCGCTGCCGCGAGATCCATCCCCACCACCAGCGCGCGGTTCCCCGCGGATTCGTGGAACCAGCCGACGGCCTCGCCCGTGCCGCAGCCGGCGTCGAGCACGCGTTCCCCTGCCCGCACCGCCAGCGCGGCTATCGCCTCGCGCAGCTCCGGCCGCGCAAAGGCGTTGAACAGCTGCAGCTTCTCCGTGTAGTCGCGCTGCGGAGTGTCGCCGAGCAGCCCGGTCATAGCCTGTGCCTTGTTCATCGCGGCGGGCTCGTCACCGTGCGGCATTGATGCTGCTCCCGAACGACGGCGGGCAGCTCGTCGCCGTGCCGCAGCCGCCTGCGCAGGCGGATGAACGGGCGCTCGACCAGGAACCAGGACGACAGCGCCGCGAAGAAGACCAGGATCAGGTTCTGCGGGAATGCATTCGTCCATGCAGCGGAGCGGTGGTCCAGGAACGGCGATTGCCACAGGTACAGCGAATAGCTGAGGACGCCGAGGAAAACCACCGGCTTCCAGTTCAGGAATCGCCCGCCCAGGCTGCGTGCATGGCGGGTGCTGGCCTCGATCAGCAGCGCGAGGCACACATTCATCACCGGCGACCCCAGCAGTATCGCCACGGTGTGGCTGCCCATGCGGTTGATCAGCAGCACCAGCGGCACCGCAAGCACCAGCCAGCGGCTTCCGGTCAGGCGCAGGTACCACGGGCGGGTCAGCAGCCACGGCCGCAGCAGCGCCAGCGCGCAACCCGCGGCCAGGTAATCGAACATCGCGGGGAAACTCGTCAGCATCTCGCCCGGAAACCGGGGATCGACGCGGGATATCCATTCACGGATGGCGAAGCGCACCAGCGGACCGATGAAGATCGCCGCGACTGCGACGACCAGGGCGCGACGTCCACGCAGGGCCAGCAGCGTCAGCGGCCACAGCAGGTAAAACTGCTCCTCGACCGACAATGACCAGAGGTGCCCGATCTGCAGGGAGCGGCCGACTTCGAAATTGACCGTGTAGGTCAGCGCATGGGCAAAGTCGCGGCCGCTCAGCTGCACCACGCCCGCAGCCGTCGCGATCGCCATGACCAGGATGAACGCGTAGAACGCGGGAAAGATGCGCACTATCCGGCGCAGGTAGAACCGCTTCAGCGAGATCTCCCCGGTCCTCTCGCGCTCGCCCATCAACAGCGAGGTGATGAGAAAGCCGGAAATCACGAAGAACACCAGCACGCCGAGATGCGCGACGTCGCCGCACCAGCGACCGTACCCGGCGATCGAAACGGGAAAGCGCCGCGTCCCGCAGAGATGCCCGTAGCACACCATCAGGATCGAGACCGCGCGAAGTCCGTCCAGTGATGGCATGCGGGTGCCGGTCGAGCTCGACGTCTTCGCTCCTTCGGATCCGGAACATAACGGGTCGCGCGTAGCCGTCGCCTGGCCGTGCGCCGCCGGCCCAGTTGGCGATGAAACCGTGGCGCGCTTCATGTGCATGTGGAGCGCAGGCGCAGGTAGAGCGCCTCGAACGCGCGGGCAGTGTAGTCGGCGTCCTCGCGCAGCGCGCGCAACTGGGCACAGGCGGCCAGGCGCAGGCGTAATTCCTCGTCGCCGAGCAGG
>DATEKS010000135.1:0-8331 GCA_035277325.1 Rhodanobacter sp. | reverse complement strand
CGGGCTACCAGCGCTTCTTCAGCTACATCTCGCTGTTCACCTTCTCGATGTTGATGCTCGTGATGAGCAACAACTTCCTGCAGCTGTTCTTCGGCTGGGAGGCGGTGGGCCTGGTGTCGTACCTGCTGATCGGCTTCTGGTTCAAGCGGCCGACCGCGATCTTCGCGAACCTCAAGGCCTTCCTGGTCAACCGCGTGGGTGACTTCGGCTTCCTGCTCGGCATCGCCGCGGTGCTGTACTTCCTCAACACGCTGGATTACGCCACCGCGTTCGCCGCGGCGCCGACCCTGGTCGGCAAGACGCTGGCGATCACCCAGGGCACGCAGTGGGACGCGGCCACGGTGATCTGCATCTTGCTGTTCATCGGCGCGATGGGCAAGAGCGCACAGGTGCCGCTGCACGTGTGGCTGCCCGACTCGATGGAAGGCCCGACCCCGATCTCCGCGTTGATCCACGCGGCGACGATGGTGACCGCGGGCATCTTCATGGTGGCGCGCATGTCGCCGCTGTTCGAGCTGTCGCAGTCGGCGCTCAGCTTCGTGATGGTGATCGGCGCCACCGGTGCACTGTTCACCGGCCTGATCGGCATCGTGCAGAACGACATCAAGCGCGTGATCGCGTATTCCACGCTTTCGCAGCTGGGCTACATGACGGTGGCGCTGGGCGTGTCGGCCTACGCCGGCGCGGTGTTCCACCTGATGACCCACGCGTTCTTCAAGGCACTGCTGTTCCTCGGCGCCGGCTCGGTGATCATCGCGATGCACCACGAGCAGGACATGCGCTACATGGGTGGCCTGCGCAAGTACATGCCGATCACCTGGATCACCATGTGGATCGGCTCGCTGGCGCTGGTGGCGGTGCCGTTCACCTCGGGCTTCTACTCGAAGGACGCGATCATCGAGGCGGTCGGCGAGTCGCACCGCTGGGGTGCCGCCTACGCCTACTTCTGCGTGATGGCCGGTGCCTTCGTCACCGCGACCTACACGTTCCGCCAGATGTATCTCACCTTCCACGGCAAGGAGCGCTTCACCGTGGTGCACAACCATGGCCACCATGTCGAGCACATGGACGACCACGGGCACCACGAGCAGGGCATCATGCACGAGACGCCGAAGGAGTCGCCGTGGGTGGTCACGCTGCCGCTGGTGTTGCTGGCGATCCCGTCGCTGCTGGTGGGCTTCTTCACGGTGCAGCCGATGCTGTTCGGCGGCTGGTTCGGTCCGGCCATCCACGTGAACGAGGCGAACAACGTGCTGGGCGAGATGGGCCACGAGTTCCACGGTGCGCTGCAGATGGCGCTGCACGGTTTCTGGAGCCTGCCGTTCGGCCTGGTGGTGCTGGCGTTCGCGATCACCACCTGGATCTACCTGTTCAACCCCGCCGTCGCCGACAGGATCAAGAACGCGCTGAACCCGTTCTACCAGATGCTCAACCACAAGTACTGGTTCGACGCGGTGTACTACGTGGTGTTCGCCCGCGGCGGCGTGAAGCTGGGTCGCCTGTTCTGGAAGGCGGGCGATGCCGCGGTGATCGACGGCGTGATGGTCGACGGCACCACCGGCATGACCCGCCGCATCGCCTCCGGTGTGCGCCGGCTGCAGTCGGGTTATCTCTACCAGTACGCCTTCGCGATGATCATCGGCCTGATCCTGCTGCTCGGCGGGTACTGGCTGTTCGGCCCGATGCTGGCTGCGCAATAAGGGAAGCAAGCACTCATGTTCAATCACTTGCTCAGCCTGCTGATCTGGCTGCCCATCGTCGGCGCGGTGCCGGTGCTGCTGGCCGGTTCGGCCCGTCCCAACACGGCGCGCTGGCTCGCGCTGCTGTTCATGGTGCTCACTTTCGTGGTGAGCCTGTTCCTGCTGCCGCAGTACGACGCCACGCAGGGCGGCATGCAGCTGGCCGAGAGCCACCTGTGGATCGCCTCGCTGAATGTGCACTACGGCCTGGCCGTGGACGGCATCTCGGTGGCGCTGATCCTGCTCACCACCATCGTCGGCATCCTCGTGGTGGTCGGCGCGTGGGAGGTGATTCAGAACAAGACGCACCAGTACATGGCCGCGATGCTGGTGCTCGAAGGCCTGATGATCGGCGTGTTCTGCGCCACCGACGCCTTGCTGTTCTACGTGTTCTTCGAGGCGATGCTGATCCCGATGTTCATCCTGATCGGCATCTGGGGCGGCCCGCGGCGCGTGTACGCGACGCTGAAGTTCTTCATCTACACCTTCCTCGGCTCGATCTTCATGCTGATCGCGCTGCTGTACCTGTACCACAAGGCCGGCACGTTCGACCTGCGCACGCTGGCGGCGCTGCCGCTGACGTTCACCGAGCAGGCCTGGATCTTCTTCGCCTTCCTGCTCGCGTTTGCGATCAAGGTGCCGATGGTGCCGGTGCACACCTGGCTGCCGGATGCCCACGTGGAGGCGCCGACCGGCGGCTCGGTGGTGCTGGCGGCGGTGATGCTGAAGGTCGGCACCTACGGCATGCTGCGCTTCATCCTGCCGATCGTGCCAGACGCAGGTGAGCACTTCACCTGGGTGGTGGTGGTGCTGAGCCTGGTGGCGATCGTCTACATCGGCTACGTGGCGCTGGTGCAGGAGGACATGAAGAAGCTGGTGGCGTATTCGTCCGTGGCGCACATGGGCTTCGTCACCCTGGGCATCTTCATCGCCTTCATGCTGGCGCGCGGCCTCGGCGACGTCGATTCGGCGCGCCTCGGCATGCAGGGCGCGATGGTGCAGATGATCTCGCACGGCTTCGTCTCCGGCGCGATGTTCACCTGCATCGGCGTGATGTACGACCGCCTGCACACCCGCCTGATCAAGGACTACGGCGGCGTCATCAACGTGATGCCGTGGTTCGGCTTCTTCTACGTGCTGTTCGCGATGGCCAACTGCGGCCTGCCGGGCACCAGCGGCTTCGTGGGCGAGTTCATGGTGGTGCTGGCCAGTTTCAAGGCCAATCCGTGGATCGCGCTGTTCGCCGCGTTCACCCTGATCATCGGCGCGGGCTACACGCTGTGGCTGGTCAAGCGCGTGCTGTGGGGCGACATCCACAACCCGCACGTGGCCGAGATGAAGGACATCAACGGCCGCGAGACCTTCGTGCTGTTCGCCTTCGCCGCGCTGACGGTGGCGCTCGGCATCTGGCCGGAGCCGCTGATCCACCTGATGGACAGCTCGGTGACGCAGCTGGTGCAGCAGCTGGCCATCCACAAGATCTGATCGGGATAGAACATGCCTACCTTCAATGACATCCTGGTCCTGTTGCCGGAGTTTTATCTGGTGGCGGTGGCGTGCGTGCTGCTGCTGGCGGATGCCTTCATGAAGCCGGAGCAGCGTCACTGGCTGCACTGGCTCTCTGTCCTCGTGATGCTGATGGCGATAGTTCTGGTGATCGCCGGCCAGCCCGACGTCACCGTGACTGCGTTCGGCGACATGTTCGTGCGCGACCAGGCCTCGGAAATCCTCAAGGTGTTCGCGCTGCTGTGCACCGTGCTGGTGTTCATCTACGCGCGGCCCTACCTGCTCGACCGCAAGCAGTTCGTGGGCGAGTTCTACACCCTCATGATCTTCGCCACGATCGGCGTGATGCTGCTGGTCTCTGCCGGCAACCTGGTGATGATCTACCTTGGCCTGGAGCTGCTGACGCTGTCGTCCTACGCGCTGGTGGCGCTGAACCGCGACTCGTCGCTGTCCTCCGAGGCGGCGATCAAGTACTTCGTGCTGGGCGCGCTGTCCTCGGGCATGCTGCTGTACGGCATGTCGATGGTGTACGGCGCCACCGGCACGCTGGACCTGGCCCAGTTGCATGCCGCGGTGCCACAGAGCGCGATGCCGCACCTCTTGGTGTTCGGCCTGATCTTCATGCTGGTGGGCATCGCCTTCAAGCTCGGCGCGGCGCCGTTCCACATGTGGATCCCGGACGTCTACCAGGGCGCCTCCACCCCGGTCACCACCTTCATCGCCTCCACCTCGAAGCTGGCCGCGTTCGGCATGGCCTGGCGCCTGCTGGAGACCGGGCTGGGCGACCTGTCGCAGCACTGGCAGCCGATGCTGGCCGCGGTGGCGGTGCTGTCGATGGCGATCGGCAACCTGGTCGCGATCGTGCAGAGCAACCTCAAGCGCATGCTGGCCTACTCGACCATCTCGCACATGGGCTACCTGCTGATGGGCCTGGTCAACGCGGGGCCGGAGGGCTATGCCTCGGCGATGTTCTACGCGATCAGCTACGCGCTGATGAGCACCGTGGCGTTCGGCGTGATCCTGGCGCTGGCCCGCGCAGGCTTCGAGTGCGAGGAGATCGCCGACCTCAAGGGCCTGAACCAGCGCTCGCCGTGGTTCGCCGCGCTGATGGCGCTGGCGATGTTCTCGCTGGCCGGTGTGCCGCCGCTGTTCGGCTTCTACGCGAAGTACCTGGTGCTGCAGGCGGCGATCGACGCGCACATGCTGTGGCTGGCCATCGCCGGCGCGGTGTTCGCGATCATCGGCTTGTACTACTACCTGCACGTGGTCAAGGTGATGTACTTCGACAAGGCCGAGGAAGGCGGCGCCGACCAGTCCGCGCCCGACACGTCGATGCGCGTGGTGCTGTCGCTCAACGCGCTGGCGCTGCTGGTGCTGGGCGTGTACTGGGGCCCGCTGCTGGGCTGGTGCCGCCACTCGTTCGGCCTCGGTTGAGCGTCGCCATCGAACGGTTCGATCGAAAATCTGCTGGCGAGGCTTGCAGTCAATGGCAGGTCTCGCTAGAATCTCCGGACTCTGATGCGGGGTGGAGCAGTCTGGCAGCTCGTCGGGCTCATAACCCGAAGGTCGCAGGTTCGAATCCTGCCCCCGCTACCAGATCTTTCTTGGACAAGAAAGCCTCCTCGTGAGGCTTTTTTGTTGGGCGCAGGATGCGCCGTGTCTGTGGCGGTTGTGCCGCGCGCAGGCACCGGAGGAGCTGCCTGGAGTCGGGACATCGGCGAGGACGCTCCGGCACGGAGCAGGGAATGGGCCGCTTGAGCCCATTTTTTGTTTTTGCGACCTGGAATGCATGATGGATACGCACGCACTCGCACAACGCTTCAACACGGTCCTGGCCGACCTCGGCCTGGAATGCTTGGGCGTGGAATTCACGCCGTCGCAGGGGCAGAGTACCCTGCGCGTCTACCTGGACATTCCCGAGGGCGTCACCGCCGCCGATGGTGGCCGCCGCGAGGTGGGTATCGAGGATTGCGAGGCAGCCAGCCGCGAGCTTTCCGCGCTGCTGGACGTGGAGGACCCAATCCCCGGCCACTACGTGCTGGAGGTCTCCTCGCCCGGCCTCGACCGTCCGCTGTTCACCGTCGCGCAGTTCGCGCGGGTGGTCGGGCAGGAAGTGAAGTTGCTGCTGCGCGCGCCGCTGGAAGGGCGTCGCCGCCTGCGCGGCAAGCTGCTGGCGGTGGAGGGCGAGCGCATCTCGCTTGAAGCCGAAGGCAAGACGTTCGACTTCGGGCACGCCCAGGTGGAGAGCGCGCGGGTGGTGCCGGACTGGATGGCGCTGGGCTACGCGCCCAAGCCCAAGCCGGGCAAGCCATCCGGCAAGAAGAAAGCCTGAGTCATCTCATTCAACGTGCGATCATGGACGTTCACTGCCTGAACTTCCCACTCACGGATGAATGCAAAATTGAAGAGTGCAGCCATGGATGGCTGCTTCTTGATCTTCGCGATCATGGATGAGCGCAAAAATAACGGTCGCCGCTGGGCGCCCATGGAGTTGCTGCAATGAGCAAAGAACTTTTGCTGGTGGTCGACGCGGTTGCCAACGAGAAGGGCGTGCCGCGCGAGGTGATCTTCGAGGCGATGGAGGCCGCGCTGGCCTCGGCCGCCAAGAAGCGTTACCCCGACGAGGAGCCGGACATCCGCGTGTCGATCGACCACGACACCGGCGAGTACGAGACCTTCCGCCGCTGGGAGATCATCGCCGACGACGGCGAGATGGAGTCGCCGTTCTACCAGCTGCGCCTGATGGACGCGCTGGACGAGCGCGCCGACGCCCAGGTGGGCGAGTACATCGAGACGCAGATCGAGAACGCCGAGTTCGGCCGCATCGCGGCGCAGGCTGCCAAGCAGGTGATCGTGCAGCGTGTGCGCGAGGCCGAGCGCCAGCAGGTGGTGGACGCCTACAAGGACCGCGTGGGCGAGCTGATCACCGGCATCGTCAAGCGCGTCGAGCGCGGCAACATCTATCTCGACCTGGGCGGCAACGCCGAGGCCTTCATCCCGCGCGACAAGACCATTCCGCGCGAATCGGTGCGCGTGGGCGACCGCGTGCGCGGCTACCTGTTCGAGGTGAAGTCCGAGGTGCGCGGGCCGCAGCTGTTCGTGTCGCGCGCGGCGCCGGAATTCATGATCGAGCTGTTCAAGCTCGAGGTGCCGGAAGTCGGCCAGGGCCTGGTCGAGATCAAGGGCTGCGCCCGCGACCCGGGCGACCGCGCCAAGATCGCGGTGGTGGCCCATGACAGCCGCACCGATCCGATCGGCGCGTGCATCGGCATGCGCGGCTCGCGCGTGCAGGCGGTGTCCAACGACCTCAACGGCGAGCGCGTGGACATCATCCTGTGGCACGAGAACCAGGCCCAGTTCGTCATCAACGCGATGGCGCCGGCCGAGGTGCAGTCCATCATCATGGACGAGGACAAGCACTCGATGGACATCGCGGTGGCCGAGGACAAGCTGTCCCAGGCGATCGGCCGCGGCGGCCAGAACGTGCGCCTCGCCAGCAAGCTCACCGGCTGGCAGCTCAACGTGATGACGCAGGACCAGGTCGCCGCCAAGAGCGAGGCCGAGCAGGAGGCCGCGCGCCAGCTGTTCATGGACAAGCTCGAGGTGGACCAGGAGATCGCGAACATCCTCGTGCAGGAAGGCTTCTCCAGCGTCGAGGAAATCGCCTACGTGCCCAGCGCCGAGCTGCTGGCGGTCGAGGGCTTCGACGAGGACATCGTCGAGGAACTGCGCGCCCGCGCCCGCGACGCGCTGCTCACCGAGGCGCTGGCCGTCGAGGAAACCATCGACGAGCACCAGCCCAGCGAGGAGCTGCTGGAGCTGAAGGGTATGGACGAGACCACGGCCTATGCGCTGGCGGCCCGCGGCGTGGTCACGGTGGACGATCTCGCCGACCAGGCGGTGGACGACCTGATCGACATCGAGGGCATGACCGAAGAGCGTGCCGCGTCACTGATCATGGCGGCGCGTGCGCCGATGATCGAACAGCTGGAGAAGGGCGGCTAACCGCGAACGGCCGCGCCCGGGATGGGCGCGCCGAGGAAGGCTGCAGGCCTTCCACCAGGGATGGCGGTGTACGTGCAGGCCAGGCCGCACGGACGACAAGCGCGGGAACGGCGGAGAAAGAACACGATGTCGGATGTCACGATCAAACAACTCGCCCAGGTGCTGGGCATGCCGGTCGACAAGCTGCTGGGTCAGCTTGGCGAGGCCGGTATGAAATTCTCCGATCCGGAGCAGGTCATCAGCAGCACCGAGAAGGTGAAGCTGCTGGGCTTCCTGCGCCGCACGCACGGCAAGAACGAGCCGGTCGCGGAGACCACCGATAGCGCACCGCGCCAGATCACGCTGAAGCGCCGCACGGTGGGCGAACTCAAGGTTTCCACCCCGGGTGGGCGCGGCGCCGCCGCCTCCGCCAAGACGGTGAACGTGGAAGTGCGCGCCAAGCGCACCTACGTCAAGCGCAGCGTGATCGCCGAGGAGGCCAGCGCCGAGCCCGAGCGCGAGGAGGCCGTGCGCAAGCTGGCCGAGTCCCGCGAGCAGCGCGCGCAGGAGGAACAAGGCCGCCGCGAGGTGGAGCAACGCAGGCAGGAAGCGCAGCAGCGCGAGCAGGAAGAGCATCAGCGCGCACAGGAAGAAGCCGAGCAGCGCCGCCGCCAGGCCGAAGCCGAGGCTGCCGCCGTTGCCGACGCCGCGAGCGAACCCGAGGAAGTCGCCGAGCCGACGCCGGCAGCGGCCGAGCCGGCCGCTGCCCCGAGCGGCAATGCCGCCGACGAAGCGCAGCCCGCGGTGCAGCGCCTCGATACGCGCGGCCTCGGCATGATCGTTCCGCAGGTGCACGAGCCGCGCAAGCGCGAAAAGCTGGTCAAGCCGGCACCCGCTCCTGCTCCCGCGCCGGCACCCGCGCGTACCGCCTCGCCTGCGGCAGCGGGCGATGCACGCGGCAAGTCCCGCCACGGCGGCGGCCGCGATCGTGACGACGTGGCCGGCGGCAAGCGTTTCGCCGGTGGCGAGCTGCACCTGAGCGACGCTGACCGCGCCCGCCGTTCCAGCGGCAAGCGCGGCAAGCCCGGCAAGGGTGCAGTGC
>DATEKS010000134.1:0-7009 GCA_035277325.1 Rhodanobacter sp. | reverse complement strand
CGCAGCTGCGCGCGGCGCGCGCCCAGCGTGCGCAGCAACGCGGCTTCGTGGCGGCGTTCGGCGGCGCTGGCGGCCAGCGAGGCGGCCAGCACCAGCGCTCCGGCGAGCAGGCTGAAGCCCAGGATCCAGCGCACCGCACCGCCTACGCGGTCGACGATCTGGCGGATGCGGTCGAGCAGGTCGTCCACGTCCACCAGGCTGAGGTTGGAGTAGTCGTGCGAAAGCTGTGCCATCTCCTGCGCGTGGCCGCGCGGCAGATGGAAGCTGGCCAGCCAGGTATGCGGCAGCGCGTCGGCATGCGCGGGATCGAGCAGCAGGAAGAAATTGACCCGGAACGAGCTCCAGTCGACCTGGCGGAAGCTGGTGACCTTGGCGTCGATGCGCCCTTCGCCCACATCGAAGCTCATGGTGTCGCCCAGCTTCAGTGCGTATATGTCGCGCCACATGCGGTCCACCGACACCTCGGCCTGCGCCGGATGCGCGTCGAACCAGCGGCCGGCGATCACCTGGTTCGCGGGCGGCAGCGCGGCGGCCCAGGACAGGCGCAGCTGGCGGTCGGCCCAGTCCTTCGCGCGCGGGTCGGCGAAGTGCTGGCCGTCGATGGGCTGGCCGTTGATGCCGGTGAGCTTGCCCACCGCCAGCGGCATCATGTTGAGCTGGTCGGCGCCGATGCGCGCCAGTGCCTGCGCGAAGCCTGCGCGCTGGTCGTCCTGCAGGTTCAGCGCGAACCAGTTCGGCGTGTCAGCGGGCAGTTCCCTGCGCCAGCCGTCGAGCAGGGCAGGCGCCACCACCGACAACAGCAGCAGCGCGGTGAGACCCAGGCTCAATGCGGTGGCCTGCACCACGCTGAGTCCGCGCCGCCGCGCCAGCGCGGCCAGCCCCAATCGCAACGCGGGGTGCGCTCCCGGCGCCACGCGTCGCGCCAGCCACAGCAGCAGCGACGCCAGCAGCGCGGCCACCAGTGCCACGCCGGCCAGGCTGGCGGCGAGGATGCCGGCGAGTTTCAGCGAACCGCTCTGGCTCCAGATCAGCGCCAGCGCCACCAGCGCGGGCAGCAGGTACAGCGCGTCGAAGCGGCGCACCCGGCGTGCCAGGCTCTGGCGGAACACGGCCACTGGCGGCACCTCGGCCAGCCGCAGCAATGGCGGCAGCGCGAAGCCGGCCAGCACGGCCAGCCCCATCGCTGCGGCACCGAGCGCGGGCAACAGCGGCAGCTCGGTGGGAATGCCGCCAAACAGCGTGCTGGCGAACTGCCAAGCCACCTGTGCCGCAGCCAGCGTGAGCAGGGTGCCGGCGAGTGCCACCGGCACGGCCAGTGCGGCGAGCGTGAGCAGCAGCAGGCCCAGCACGCGCCGACGCGGCGTGCCCAGCGCGCGCAGCAGCGCCACCTCAGGCGTCTTGCGCCGCGCATAGCGCTGTGCCGAGAGCGCGATCGCCACGCCGGCGAGCAGCGCGGCGAGCAGCGCCGTGAGGTGCAGGAAGGCACCCGCGCGATCAAACGCCGTGCGCATGCGTTCCTGGGTCTGTTCCGGCGTGACCAGTTCCGCGCCCTGGGGTAGGGCCTGCCGCTGCGCCCAGGCGCGCCAGCGCTGCACGGCCTCGGGCGCACCCGCCAGCAACAGACGGTGATGCGCACGGCTGCCGGTGCCGAGCAGGCCGGCCTGCTCGGCGTCCTGCAGGCTCATCAGCGCGCGCGGCGCCAGTGTCACCAGTGCGCCGCCATCGGGCTGCTGCACCAGTTCCGCGGCGATGCGCAGCTCCCTGCCGCCTAGCTGCAGCGTGTCGCCCACCTTGAGTGAAAGCCCGACCAGAGCGCGATGGTCCAGGTAGACCGTGCCGGCGGCAGGGCCGTGGCCGTTGTGCTGCCGGCCGCCGTTGTCGGTCAGCACCAGTTTGCCGCGTAACGGATATGCGCCATCGGTGGCCTGCACGTCGAGCAACTGGCTGCGGCCGTTGGCAAAGGCCACGCTGGGGAAGCCGGCGGCATGACTGATGGCCAAGCCGTCGCTGCTGGCACGGTCGGCAAAGGCATTCGGCACGATCTGCGGCGCCGAGATGCCGATGTCACCGCCGATCAGCTCCGCCGCGCTGGCGAGGATGCCGCGTTCCACCCGCGAGGCCAGCGTGGCCACCACGCCCAGCGCCAGCACCGCCAGCAGCAGGGAGCCGGCCAGGGTACGCAGTTCGGGCAGCCGCCACTCGCGACGCAGGTTGCGCAGGGCGAGGCGCAGCAGCTTCATGCCTGTACCGCCATCGGCGGCGTTACCACGCGGCCTTCGTGCAGTTCGATGCGGCGTTGGCAGCGTGCGGCCAGCTGCGCGTCGTGGGTGACCAGCACCAGGGTGGTGCGGTGGTCGCGGTTCAGCGCGAACAGCAGGTCGGCGACGTGGTGGCCGGTGCGTTGGTCGAGGTTGCCGGTGGGCTCGTCGGCGAACAGCAGGCGCGGGCCGTGCACGAAGGCGCGGGCGATCGCCACGCGCTGCTGCTCGCCGCCGGAGAGTTGCGCGGGATAGTGCCGCCGCCGCGCAGCGAGGCCTACCGCATCCAGCGCCTCGCGCGCCTTCGCGCGGGCCTGCGCGTCGCCTTCCAGCTCCAGCGGCAGCATCACGTTCTCCTCGGCGCTGAGCGCGGGGAGCAGGTGGAAGGACTGGAACACGAAGCCCACCAGACGCCGGCGCAGGTCGGCGCGCGCCTCCTCGTCCAGCGTCTCCAGCGCATGGCCGTCGAGGCGGATGCCGCCGCCGCTGGGCGTGTCCAGCCCCGCGAGCAGGCCGAGCAGGGTGGTCTTGCCCGAGCCGGAGGCGCCCACGATGGCGAAGCTTTCGCCCGCGGCGACGCGCAGGCTCACGCGGTCGAGGATCTGCAGCCGCCCCTCGGGGCCGTCCACCGACTTGCTAACATCGTGCGCTTCCAGGACAAGGTGGGGCGTGTCGCTCATGCGTCGTTTCCTGTGCTTGCTGCTGTGGCTTGCCGGTGCCGTCGTCGCGGTGCAGGCCGCGCCCGCGCGTACCGTGCTGGTGCTGGGCGATTCCTTGTCCGCCGCGCACAACATTGCGACGGAGCAGGGCTGGGTGCATCTGCTGGAAGTCCGCCTTGGCAAGATGGTGCCGCCATGGACCGTGGTCAATGCCAGCATCAGTGGTGAGACCTCGCTGTCCGGTCGCAACCGGTTGCCGGCATTGCTGGCGACCTACAAACCCGGCGTGGTGGTGATCGAGCTGGGCGCGAATGACGGCCTGCAGGGCCTGCCGCTGGACCAGATGCGCGACAACCTCACGGCGATGGTCTCCGCGGCCCAGGCCACGCACGCGAAGGTGCTGCTGCTCGGCATCGAGCTGCCGGTGAACTACGGCCCGCAGTACCGTGACGGCCTGCGCGCGGTCTACGCCGACGTGGCGAGGCAGAAGCACGTGGCGCTGCTGCCCTTCCTGCTCGATGGCGTGGCACTCGATCCGGCCCTGATGCAGGCGGACGGCCTGCATCCACTGGCGACCGGCGAGCCGCGGGTGCTGGAGAACGTATGGCGCGTGCTGCAGCCCTTGCTGCATCCCTGAGCTGAACGTTTCCGCACGGTTTTCACGCCTTCGTCACTCCGTGCCCGGTTAGCTCTTCACATTTGTGAAGCCACGCAGGAGGAGCGACATGAGCGGACACGACGAGCAGGCCGGCCTGATTCTGCTGGTGGAGGACAACCGCCAGATCGCCGAGACGGTGGGCGAGTTCCTGGAGCGTTGCGGCTATTCCGTGGACTACGCGGCCGACGGCGCCAGCGGGCTGCACCTGGCGGTGACGAGCAGCTACGACGTGATCGTGCTGGACCTGATGCTGCCCGGCCTCGACGGCCTTGAGGTCTGCCGCAAGCTGCGACGCGAGGCGAAGAAGGCCACCCCGGTGCTGATGCTCACCGCGCGCGACACGCTGGAGGACAAGCTGATCGGGCTGGAAGCTGGCGCCGACGACTACCTCGTCAAGCCGTTCGAGGTGCGCGAGCTGGAGGCGCGGCTGCGCGCACTGATCCGCCGCGACCGTCGCCAGGTTTCCGCCGAGGTGCTCAACGTGGGCGACATGACGCTGGACACCGCCACGCTGCGGCTGACCCGCGCGGGGCAGGAGCTCACCGTGTCGCCGATCGGCCTGAAGCTGCTGGCGATCCTGATGCGCGAATCGCCGCGCGTGGTGAGCCGGCGCGACATCGAGCGCGAGATCTGGGGCGACATGCTGCCCGATTCCGACACGCTGCGTTCGCACCTGTACAACCTGCGCCGCGTCATTGACAAACCCTTCCCGCGGCCCCTGCTACACACCATCCACTCGGCCGGCTACCGGCTCGCGGATCTCGACGCGGAAGTGGCCACGGCTGCCCACATGGCGTGATGCACGAACGTAGATGAATGCGAAAGAAGTGGGGGGTGCGGCGATCTTCCGCGCCGGTGCTTTCCGGCGCCGGATCGCCTGGGTGTTCTCGCTGCAATTCGTGGCGGTGGCGATCGTCTGCGTGATGGGAGCCTACGATCAGGCGCCGCTGCCGGCGGCGATCGCGGTGATCGTGATCGTCACCGGCCTGGCTTGGCTGGCCACGCGGCGCGAGTGGCGTTCGGTCAGCGCGCTGGCGCGGCTGATCCGCGAGTGGCACGACGGCCAGTCCGACCCGGCCGCGCTGCGGCCCGAGCGCCTGCCGCAGGATGCCGACGCCGACCTTGTCGCGCTGGCTTACGGCCTGCACGGCTTCGCCTCGCGCATCGCCGACTACGGCCAGCGCGAACGCAACTTCACCCGCGACGCCAGCCATGAACTGCGCACGCCGCTCACGGTGATCCGCATGTCGGTGGACATGCTGGCCGAAGAGCCCGGCCTCGGCGAATCCGGCCGGCGCTCGGTGCGTCGCATCCATCGCGCCACACGCGAGCTGGAGGCGCTGGTCGAGGTGCTGCTGATCCTCGCGCGCGAGTCCGATCCCGGCGGCACCGCCGAGCAGTTCGTGGTGAACGACGTGCTGCGGCGCGAGCTGGAGACCGCGCGCGACCTGATGGCGGGCTCGCCGGTGGAACTGCAGCTGGAGGAGCCGGCGCGCTTCGCGCTGCATGGTTCCGTGCGCGCGTTCTCGGTGCTGTGCTGGCAGCTGATCCGCGACGCCTGCCAGCATGCCGATGCCGGCCGCGTGGTGGTTACCGTGCTGCCCGGTGCGATCACCGTGAGCCATGCGGCGGGTGCCGCCGCGATCCGCATCGGCGACGAGCGGCTGAGCTTCGAACTGGCGATCGCCCAGCGCATCAGCGACCGCTTCGCGTGGCCGCTGGAACTGCAAACGCCCGGCAAGCCCGGCGTGGCGCGCGTGCGTTTCCCGGATACCCTGCCGACGGCGGCCTGAGGCGCATCGCTGGCAGGAGCGCACCCTCTGCGCGATTCAGCCTCCGCGAAGAGAGCCATCGCGCACAGGGTGCACTCCTGCGGGCGTGCCGCGGCCAGACTTACTGCTTCAGCGCCGGGCCCACCGCGAACGCGCAGCCGGTCTTCGCCTTCACCTCGTCCAGCGTCACGCCGGGGTTGAGCTCGATCAGGGTGAGGCCCTTGCCCTTCTCGACCGCGAACACGCACAGCTCGGTGATGATCAGGTCCACGCACTCCTTGCCGGTGATCGGCAGCTCGCACTGGTCCTTGATCTTCGGCGAGCCGTCCTTCGCGCAGTGCTCCATCAGCACCACCACGCGCTTGACGCCGCTCACCAGGTCCATCGCGCCGCCCGGGCCCTTCACCATCTTGCCCGGCACCATCCAGTTGGCGAGGTCGCCGCGGCAGGAGACTTCCATGCCGCCCAGGATCGACAGGTCGATGTGGCCGCCGCGGATCATCGCGAAGGAGTCCGCGCTGGAGAAGAACGCCGAGCCGGGCAGGGTGGTGATGGTCTGCTTGCCGGCGTTGATCAGGTCGGGGTCGACCTGGTCCTCGGTGGGGAACGGACCGATGCCGAGCAGGCCGTTCTCCGACTGCAGCACCACGTCCATGCCGGCGGGGATGTAGTTCGCCACCAGGGTCGGGATGCCGATGCCGAGGTTCACGTAGAAACCGTCGCGCAGTTCCTTGGCGGCGCGCTGCGCCATCGCGGTGCGTGTGGGATTTTCCTTGCCGGTGTTCGCACCGGCAAGCGTGCGGATCTCGATGCGCTTCTCGTACTTCGCGCCCAGGATGATGCGGTCGACGTAAATGCCCGGCACGTGGATGTTGTTCGGATCGAGGCTGCCCACTTCCACCAGCTCTTCCACCTCAGCCACGCAGACTTTGCCGCAGGTGGCGATCATCGGGTTGAAGTTGCGCGCGGTCTCGCGGAAGACGAGGTTGCCAAGGCGGTCGCCCTTCCACGCCTTCACGATCGAGACGTCGGCGTGGATGGCCTCCTCCAGCACGTATTCCTTGCCGTCGAACACCTTGGTTTCCTTGCCCTCGGCCAGCTTGGTGCCGAACGCGGTGCGGGTATAGAAACCGGGAATGCCGGCGCCGCCGGCACGCAGTTTCTCGGCCAGCGTGCCCTGCGGGGTGAGGTGCAGCTCCAGCTCGCCGGCCAGCACCTGGCGCTCGAATTCCTTGTTCTCGCCCACGTAGGAGGCGTACACGCGCTTCACCTGGTGGGTCTTCAGCAGCGGCCCCATGCCGAAATCGTCCACGCCGGCGTTGTTGCCCACGATGGTCAGGCCCTTGGTGCCGGCCTCCAGCAATGCGCCGATCAGGTTCTCGGGGATGCCGCACAGGCCGAAACCGCCGGCCGCGATCGTCATGTTGTCGAACAGCAGGCCGTCGAGCGCCTTGGCCGCCGTTGCGTAGACCTTGTCCATTGCCGTGCCTTCATGCAGGGGGAACCAGCTGCCAAGGATACGACGGATTGCCGTTGGGTCGTCTCGTACCAAGGTCGCAAGATGTTTCCCTCCCTCCCTTGCGCGGGCGGGAGGGCCGGGGCAGGGGGCTCTTGACGTTGTCATTTACGCGTGTAAACATAAATTCACTTACATGCGTAAAC
>DATEKS010000133.1:0-2695 GCA_035277325.1 Rhodanobacter sp. | reverse complement strand
GGGTAGGTTGCTGGAGCCAGGCGGCGACGCCTGGCCGAGAGGAATGACTGTCGCGCCGCAAGGCGTACAGAACCCGGCTTACAGGCCGACTCCACCTTTCCCGTTCCAGCCCCGGCGCGCCACTCGTGCGCCGGGGCTGGCCGTGGATGCGCGCATGCGTCAGCGCATGGCACGAAGTGAACGGTGGTTCATGCCCGCCTGCTCCCGCTGGCACCGCAAGCGGGTTTTGGCGACTCGATGAGTCGGATGCGTCGCAAAAAAATTTCCCTGCATTCAAGCACCTTGGGGACGTTCCTCAGAAAGTGCTGGAAACATAGTCACAACTTCGCCTTTCTCATTGATTCACAAGCAAAAATCCCTTGACAGTCTCACGGGGCGAGACTATCGTGGATTTCAGTGTGAAATCGTGGGTAATCGTGGAGTCTGCTTGTGTTCCAAGGCGAGACCGCCATCACCGTTGACGACAAGGGCCGGCTGGCCATACCGACCGCGTACCGCGAGTTGGTGGCTGGCCCCTGCGCGAACCGGCTGGTGGTCACCTACAACCCGTTCGAGCCGGGTTGCCTGTGGCTGTTCCCGCATGCCGAGTGGGAAAAGGTGCGCGACCAGGTCAACGCGCTATCCAAGGTCAAGGCTGCCCATCGCGACATGCAGATGAAGCTGGTGGGCGCTGCTGCCGTGGTCGAGCCGGATGGCGCTGCACGCATCCTGCTGCCGGCCAGCCAGCGCGCCACCACGGGCATCGAGAAGAAGGCGGTGCTGCTGGGCATGGGCAACAAGTTCGAGCTGTGGAGCGAACAGGCCCACCTGGCCAAGATCCGCCAGACCATCGGCGAAGACGAAATCACCAACGACATGGCCGCGCTGCAGCTCTGAGCGCGGCGCACGGATTTGCGGGCGGGTTTACGGGACGGGAGGTGCGGCATGGCCGAGTTGCGGCACATCCCGGTAATGCTGGACGAAGCGGTGGAGGGCCTTGCCGTGCAGGCAGGCGGGCGATATCTCGATGGCACGTTCGGACGCGGCGGTCACGCGCGCGCCGTGCTGTCGCGCCTGGGCCCCGGCGGACGGCTGCTGCTGATGGACCGTGACCCGAAGGCCATCGCCGCGGCGCGGGACGCGTTTGCCGCCGAGCCGCGCGTGGCGATCCGTCATGCGAACTTCGCCAGCCTCGCCGAATGGGACGAGACCGCCGCCGGCCTCGACGGCGTACTGCTGGACCTCGGCGTGTCCTCGCCACAGCTGGACGAGGCCGCACGCGGCTTCAGCTTCATGGCCGACGCGCCGCTGGACATGCGCATGGACACCAGCCAGGGCGAGAGCGCGGCGGATTTCCTCGCCCACGCACCCGAGCGCGAGATCGCCGACGTGCTGTGGCAGTTCGGCGAGGAACGCTTCAGCCGCAAGATCGCCCGCGCCATCGTGGAGCGCCGCGCGGAAAGCCCGCTCACCCGTACCGGCGAACTGGCCGCGCTGATCGAGCGCGTGGTGGGCCGGCGCGAGCCGGGCAAGCACCCGGCCACGCGCAGCTTCCAGGCATTGCGCATCCGCGTGAACGGCGAACTGGATTCGGTGCGGCGCGGGCTGGATGCCGCATTGGACCGGCTGAAGCCCGGCGGCCGGCTCGCCGTGATCAGCTTCCACTCGCTGGAGGACCGCATCGTCAAGCAATTCATCCGCGACCATTCCGGCCGCGTGCAGGGCAGCCGGCGCGGTCCGCCGCAGGCCGCGGCGCCGGCCGAACTGGCGGCGGTGGGCAAGGCGCAGTTTCCCTCCGACGCCGAGCTCGCCGCGAATCCGCGTGCCCGTTCGGCCGTGCTGCGGGTGGCCGAAAAGTTGTCCGATCAAGTCAGGCCGCAGGCGGGGCACGCATGAAGGCGATCCAGGCCATTCTCATGCTTGCGCTGCTGGCCGCCGTGCTGGCCAGCGCGATCAGCGTGGTATGGGCGCGGCACGAGAGCCGCGTGCTGTTCGTCAAGCTCACCGCGCTGCAGAACCAGCGTGACGACATGAACATCGAGTACGGCAAGCTCGAACTGGAGCAGGCCACGTTCGCCGAGCCGCGTCGCATCGACGAGGAGGCGCGGCAGCAGCTGGGCATGGTCGATCCGCGCCCGCAAGACATCCGGTTGCTGCGTCGATGAAGTGGCGCGACCGCACCCGTCCGCAGCCGCAACGCGCCACGTCGTCGCCGAGCCGCCGCCGCGGCGCCGGCCCCAGCGCGCGCAAGCGCATGGTGGTGGTGGTGGGCGTGCTTGGCCTGGTCTCGCTGGGCCTGGTGGCGCGCGCGTTCGACCTGCAGGTGGTGCGCAAGCAGTTCTACCAGAAGCAGGGCGACGCGCGTTTCCTGCGCGAGGTACCGATCCCGGTGTCGCGCGGCACCATCTTCGACCGCAACGGCGAGCCCCTGGCGGTATCGACCCCGATGATGTCGATCTGGGCGAACCCGTCCGAGGTGCTGGACAACGACGAGCGCATTCCGGAACTGGCGCAGGCGCTGGGCGTGGATGCGGACGGGCTGAAGGCGCAGCTGGCGCAGCGCTCCGACCGCGAGTTCGTCTACCTGCGCCGGCAGATGGCGCCGGCCGCGGCGCAGGCCGTGCTGGACCTTGGCATTCCGGGTATCAACGGCCAGCGCGAGTTCAAGCGCTACTACCCGTCCGGCGAAGTCACCGCGCACGTGCTCGGCTTCACC
>DATEKS010000132.1:0-12386 GCA_035277325.1 Rhodanobacter sp. | reverse complement strand
CCACGCGGAAACGCCGGTGGCCACCAGCCCGCCGGGCGATGCGCCCGGCAGCGTGAGCCAGGTCAGGGCGGTGCCATGAATATTCCCGTTGTCGAGCAGGCCGGCGTGGATCGCCACTGGCTGTCGTTCCACATCGGCGCGCAGCTGTACGCCGCGCGGCTGGCCGACGTCAGCGAAGTGATCCGCGACGAGGAACTGACGCCGGTGCCCGGCGCCGCCGCCGACCTGCTCGGCGTGCGTCACCTGCGCGGACGCATCGTGCCGGTGATGGACGGACGCCGGCGGCTGGGCCTGCCGGCGCAGCCCGCGGCCGATCCGCTCGCGGTGCGCATCGTGATGCTGGCGCATGCCGGCCAGTCGCTGGGCCTCAAGGTCGACGCGGTCGGCGAGCTGATCGACAGCGATGGCCTGGAGATCGCGCCGCCGCCACCGGGACGGGCCAGCCGCGACGACGATCCGGTCAGCGGCGTACTGCCGTGGCGCGACGGCTTCGTGGCCCTGCTCGACGCGCGCCGGCTGTACCGATTGGGGGGGGACGACGATGTGGCTTGAATTCGGAGTGTTCGCGCTGCTCGTGCTGGCCACGGGCCAGACCTTCCTGCTGCTGCATCTGTGGCGGCAGTCCGGCCGCCTGCGGCAACGCGTCGATGCGCTATGGCAGAGCGCCGCCGGCGCCAGCACCGACGTGCCGACCTCGATGCTGGTGACGGCACTGGGCCGCCTCGAACGGCAGCTCGGCCAGGTGGAACGGCCGGCTGCGCCGGGGCGTTCGTGGGAGCTGGCGAAGCAGCTGGCGCGTGAAGGCGCGGATGCCGAACAGCTGGTGGCGTGTTGCGGGCTGTCGCGCGACGAGGCGACGTTGATTCTCGCCATGCGCGCACCGGCTGTGTAAGAGCCGGTTCAAAGTTTCCCGGCGCCCGGCGCTGCCGTGGGTGTTGGCCACGATGCACCGCGCTTCCTCCCCTCTCACGCTTGCGGACGCGGGGAAGGGCCATTGATGGCCCTGCTTTGAGGAGCGAGGAAGAGGGGGTGGGGAGAGGGGCTTTTGCTCTCACGCTTTCGCGAGTTTCAAAGCGGTTTCGTGCGCCTGCCGGCGCCCGAGTCACTTTTCTCTTGCGTGGCCAAGAGAAAAGTAACCCAAAGAGAAGGCCACCCCGATGCAGCGCTCTCTGGGCATCCTGCCCTCCGAGTGCGTGAGTCGTGGCCGGGCTTTTCGAGCGGACTCCTGTCCGCGCGAAAAGGCGAGTCCATCCATGGACTCGCCCGCTGCGCGGCCTGATCGTCCACGCCTCACCGCTGCATAGGGGCCCCGAAGAGCAGCGCGCTCCCAGCGCGCAGAAGCGACGGCCAAAGCAGTGCAAAACCAAAGCGGAGTGAAATGCTTGAGGCTCTGCTCGTCATCCCGGCGCAGGCCGGGATCCAGTAGCGGTGACGCTCGTCCAAGCCCTGCGGTCACTGGATGACCAGCTTCGTTGTTGTGAAGCTCCTCTGGTCTGCGCCGGAATGACAACCTTAGAAGCCCTCAGTTTCCAGATACGGCGCGGTGTGGCTGCCGCGCGTATCGCATAGGCGGGAGCTGTTCCCAGCTCCTCGACACAACCGGCTTGTAGTGTCGGCGGATTGAATCAGGCCATTTCTCTGGGTTACCTCTCTTGACTCCGGGCATCCTGCCCTCCGCCCTTCGGGCCGGCTTCGCTGTTCGCCACCGCTCCTGCGGTGGCGTGGGCCAGCAAAGAGAGGTAACTCGGGCGCCGGCAGGCGTCCGAAACCGCCTTGTAACTTGCGCCAACACACGGCACCCGCTCCCAGACATCAGAGAGAACCAGTAGACCTGGAACAGTCGCTCAGCCCTGCTCTTCCGCCGCGTCATAGACCGCAGCGAGCACCGACGCAGCCGCGGCGTAAAGCAGCACCGGCACATCGTCGCGCAGACGCAGCCCAGCTAGCAGGGCGGCGATCTGCGGATCGGGGTGCAGCGGCAGGCCCAATGCCTGCGCACGCGCGCGCAGGCTTTCCAGCGACTCGGGCGGCAACGCCCGGGTCTCGCCGCCGCCGGGAGCGGACAGGCGCAGGCTGACCCGGCGCGTGGGAGGGTGAGTCGGCGCGCTCATGCGGTGGCCTGCAGCAGCACGGCGCTGTAGCGGTTCGGCGGCTCGGGCAGGCCGAGCTGGCAACTCAGCTGGTCGAGCAGCAGGCCGCAGGCGGCCAGGCGCTGGCGCAGCGCGCCGAACTGGCTCTCCAGCAACTGCACGGTATCGGCCTGCGCGGCCCACAGGCGCACCGACAAGCGCGGCTCGCGCAGCTGCAGTTCGCCATGCACCGCGCCCAGCGCGGGCAGGTCGAGCGCGAAGCCCAGGTTCCAGCCATGGCTGCCGTCGCCGGTGTCGACGGTGTATTCCAGCTGCAGCTGCAGCACGTCGTGGCCGTCCACGCCGTGCAGCGGGATCTCGATCATCCACGCCGGCAGCGGGCCACTGGCGGACTCCAGCTGGGCCACCTCGATCCGTGCCAGGGCGGCCTTCACGTCGCCTTGCAGGCGATCCAGCAGCGGCTCCACCTCGTCGCCCGCGAGCAGCGATGGCGGCAGGGCCGCGCGCGGCTGCGCCTGCAGGCCGCGCTGCAGCATGGGTGGCGCGGTTTCGCCGGTATTCCGCGCAGCGGGCGCCGGCGTGCGGCGATCGAGCAGACCCACCAGGCGCAGCAGCGCGCCTTTCCAGTCGTCCTGCAGCGCGGGTGTCGGCTGGCCCCGCGGACGCGCGAGCAGGGCTTCGAGAAACAATCCGCTGTGCTCGATCGCCACGCGCAGGCCTTCGCCGCGGGTGACCTCGGCCGGACTGGGCATCGCCTGTTCGAGCAGGGCGAGTGCATTGCGCAAGTCCGGCGGCAGCTGGCGCAGCACCGGCCGCTGGGCCAGCGCGTCCAGCGTGGCCAGCAGCGGCGCATAGCCGTTCTGCTGCGGCAGGCGTTCGCGCAGGGCGCGCTGCAGCACGGGATCGGTCGGCTGCGCGAGCATCTCCAGTTGCGGCTGCGCGCCCAGGCTCAGCACGCGCACCTGGAACTGCGCGGGCAGCTGCCCGCCCGCCACGTCCGCCTCCACCGTCAGCGTGCCGATCTGCAGGATCTGCAGACCCTGCGCATTCACGCCCAGTGGCCGCGCCAGCAGCACGCTGCCGATGCGCCAGCTGGGCGCGGCGCTGCCGGAGGCGGCGCCGGCCCAGGTCAGGGCGGCAAGGCTGGTCGGCTGGATGATCAATGCGGTTCCTGCGCGTGAAGGGTGGCTTTGGAATCGGGCTCGTCCCGGAGGACATCGGCCGCCTCCGCACGAACTTGAGGCGGCGATTCCACGGCTGACGGCAAGGCTAAAGCGTGCACCGCCGCGGCCGATAAGCCCAGCAGTCGGCGCCAGCGGGCGCGAACGGAGCGATGGGCATGGCCGGCAAGCAGGCGGCAAAGCGGGATGGCAGGCAACAGGCAGGCGCGCCGGCGACGGTGGTGCTGCCGCCGGACTGCCGCATGGCCGCCCAGGCGGCACTGCAGGCCGAACTGGTGGCGGCACTGCCGGGCGGCGCCGTCGTGCTCGACGGCAGCCGGGTGGAACGCGTGGACACCGCCGCGCTGCAACTGCTGGTGCTGCTGCGCCGCGAGCTGGACGGCCGCGGCGGCACGCTGGCGTGGCAGGGCAGCAGCGAGGCATTGAACGACGCCGCCGGCCTGCTGGGCCTGGCGAAGATTCTGGAACTGCCGGCCGCCGGGCCGGCCTGAACGAGGTGGCAGCATGGCGAAGATTCTTGCAGTAGACGATTCGGCTTCGATGCGCGGCATGGTGGCCTTCACCCTGCGCGGCGCGGGACACGAGGTGACCGAGGCCGAGAACGGCCAGCTGGCGCTGGATGCGGCGGGCGGCAGCGCGTTCGACCTGGTGCTGGCCGACGTCAACATGCCGGTGATGGACGGCATCAGCATGGTGCGCGCGCTGCGGGCGAAGCCCGAGTACAAGGGCGTGCCGATCCTGATGCTCACCACCGAGTCGCACACCGAGAAAAAGATGGAAGGCAAGGCCGCCGGCGCCACCGGCTGGCTGGTCAAGCCGTTCGATCCCGACCAGCTGCTGGCGACCGTCAAGCGCGTGCTGGGCTGAGGAAGCGCGAATGGCCACGGTCGACCTGACCCAGTTCCACAAGACCTTCTTCGAGGAAAGCCTGGAAGGCCTGGACGCGATGGAGGCGGCCCTGCTGGCGCTGGACTCGGGCTCGACCGACCACGAGCTGGTGCACACCATCTTCCGCGCGGCGCATTCCATCAAGGGCGGCGCCGCGACGTTCGGCTTCGCCGACGTGGCCGCGTTCACCCATGTGGCCGAATCGCTGCTGGAGGAAGTGCGCAGTGAGCGCCGTGCGGTGGATGCCGACCTGACCGATCTGCTGTTGCGCTCGGTCGATTGCGTACGTGCGATGCTCGATCGCACCGCCAAGGGTCTGCTCGCGGCCGATGCGACCAGCGAAGCGTTGCGCGCCGAGTTGACGCGCCTGGTGACGGGCGAGGCAGCGCCAATGCCAACGGTGGCGAAGGCCGGCACCGCGCCAGTCGCCGGCTGGGACATCCGTTTCGTCGCGCTGCCGCATCTGCTGCAGACCGGCAACGAACCGCTGCGCCTGTTCCGCGAGTTGCAACAGCTCGGCCGGCTGGAAGTGCTGCGCGCCTTCGTGACCGAGGGCGCGCCCGTGGAGTTCGCCGTGCTCGATCCCGGCCAGTGTTACCTGGGCTGGGAGCTGCGCCTGCACGGTGCGGTGGCACGTGCCGGAATCGATGCCGTGTTCGACTGGCTGGACGGCGATTGCGAACTGGCCATCGTGCCGCTGGCCGCGGTGTCGGCGGAGCCAGCCGCACCGGCGTCCGCGCCTGTCGCAGCCACGCCCGCGGCCGTTTCGGCAGCCACGCCCGCGCCTGTGCCGGCTTCCGGCGGTGGCGGCAACGACGGCGGTTCGATCCGCGTAGGCATCGACAAGGTCGATGCGCTGATCGACATGATGGGCGAGCTGGTGATCACCCAGTCCATGCTCAGCGACATCGGCACCCACTTCGACCTCTCGCAGCTGGAGCGGCTGCGCGAGGGGCTGGCCCAGCTCGAGCGCAACACGCGCGAGCTGCAGGACAGCGTGATGCGCATCCGCATGCTGCCGATTGGCAGCGTGTTCAACCGCTTCCCGCGCCTGGTGCGCGACCTGGAGCGCAAGCTCGGCAAACAGGTGAAGCTGGAGCTGCACGGCGAGCACACCGAGCTAGACAAGACCGTGCTGGAGAAGATCGGCGATCCGATGGTGCACCTGGTGCGCAATGCGATCGATCACGGCCTGGAAATGCCCGAGCAGCGCCGCGCCGCGGGCAAGCCGGAGGCCGGCACGCTCACCCTGGACGCGCACCACGAGGGCGGCAACATCATCGTGCGGATCAGCGACGACGGCGCCGGGCTCAACCACGAGCGCATCCGCGCCAAGGCGGTCGAGCGCGGGCTGGTGTCGCCCGATCAGCCGCTGAGCGAGGACGAGATCGCCGAGCTGATCTTCCAGCCCGGCTTCTCCACCGCCGCCCAGGCCACCGACCTCTCCGGCCGCGGCGTGGGCATGGACGTGGTCCGCCGCAACGTGCGCGACCTCGGCGGCAGCGTGGGCGTGAAGAGCGTGCCCGGCAAGGGCAGCGTGTTCACCATCGCGCTGCCGCTGACGCTGGCGATCATCGACGGCCTGGTCACCGCGGTGGGCGGCGAACGCTACATCGTGCCGCTGATCTCCATCGTCGAGTCGCTGCGCCTGCCGCCGGACGCGGTGCGCCGCACCGCCGGCGGCGGCGAGGTCTTCCGCTTCCGCGACGAATACCTGCCGGTCATCCGCCTCCACCGCGCCTTCGGCTGCGCCGACGCGGTCACCGCGATCGAGCGCGGCATCGTGGTGGTGGTCGAGGACGAGGGCCAGCGCGTGGGCCTGCTGGTCGACGAGCTGATCGGCCAGCAGCAGGCAGTGATCAAGTCGCTGGAGAAGCACTACCAGCAGGTGCAGGGCGTGTCCGGCGCCACCATCGTCAGCGACGGCTCGGTGGCGCTGATCGTCGACGTGGGCGGCGTGGTGCGGCTGGGGCGGCGCAGCAAGGCCGCCTGAGTCCTGTTGCAAGTGGTTGTTGTCCGATCGAGGTTTGCAAGATGTTGTCCCCGAAGTGGTCGTTCCAGCGCCTGAGCCTCAACGCGCGCGTCGTGCTGGTGGTCGTGGTGGTGATGGCCGGCCTGGCCGGTCTCACCGTGATGAATGCGCTGCAGGACCGCGCCAGCCAGATGACTGGCCTGGAACACCTGCTGCGCAGCGAGATCGAATCGGCGGTGTCGGTGGCCCGTGGCTTCCACGAGCGCGCGGCCAGGGGCGAGTTCAGCGAAACCGAGGCGCAGCAGCGGGCGCTCGCGCAGATCCGCAACATGCGCTGGGACAACGGCGTCGGCTATGTCTTTGCGTTCGGCACCGACCTGGTCATGCGCATGCATCCGCTGCGCCCTGACTGGGCTGGCAGGGACATAAGCGCCGAGACTGACGCCAAGGGCATGCCGCATTACCAGCTGATGTCCGAACGGAACGTCAGGGATGGCTACAGCCTGATCCGCTACACGCAGAAAATGCCGAACGGCGGCAGCAAGGACAAGATCACCTATTCGCAGCTGTTCAAGCCGTGGAGCCTGAACCTGGCGGCGGGCGCCTACTTCGACGACATCGACGCGCAGTTCCGCCACGAGCTGCTGGTGAACCTGGCCAAGGCCGGGCTGCTCGGCCTGCTGGTGATCGCGATGGTGTGGCTGTCGATGCGCAGCATCCGCCGCAGCATCGGCGGCGAGCCGGCGTTCGCGGTGAAGATGGTCAGCCGGATGGCCGATGGCGACCTGTCGATGGCAGGTGCCGAAGGCGTGCAGCCGGTGCCGGGCAGCATGATGCACGCGATGCAGCGGCTGCGCCTGCAGCTGATCGAGGTGGTGGGCCAGGTGCAGCAGGGTTCGCAGGTGGTGAGCAGCGCCGCGCAGCAGATTGCGCGCGGCAACGACGACCTCAGCCAGCGCACGCAGGAACAGGCTTCCAGCCTGGAGGAAACCGCTTCCTCGATGGAGGAGATGACCGCCACCGTGAGGCAGAACGCGGAGAACGCCAGCCACGCCAGCCAGCTGGCCGGCGGCGCCCGCGAGCAGGCCGAGCGCGGTGGCCGGGTAGCGGCGCAGGCAGTGGCGGCGATGGGCGGGATCAGCGCATCGAGCCGCAAGATCGCCGACATCGTTGGCCTGATCGACGAGATCGCGTTCCAGACCAACCTGCTGGCGCTGAACGCGGCGGTGGAAGCGGCGCGTGCCGGCGAGCAGGGCCGCGGCTTCGCCGTGGTGGCCGGCGAGGTGCGCAGCCTTTCGCAGCGCAGCGCGGCGGCGGCGAAGGAAATCAAGGCGCTGATCGGCGAAAGCGTCGAGCGGGTGCAGGTCGGCGGCGCGCTGGTGGAACAGACCGGCGCGGCGCTCGGGGAGATCGTGGAGAGCGTGCGCAAGGTCACCGACATCGTGGCGGAGATCGCCGCGGCCAGCCAGGAGCAGTCGGCCGGCATCGACCAGGTGAACCGCGCGGTGACGCAGATGGACGAGGTGACCCAGCAGAACGCGGCGCTGGTGGAGGAAGCCGCCGCCGCGGCGCAGGCGATGCAGGAGCAGGCGGCGGAGCTGCGGCGGCAGGCGGCGTTCTTCCGGCTGGATGGGTGCAAGGTCGAGGCGGAGGCGCCGGAAGCGGCACCGGAGCCGACGGTCGCGCGCGTGCTGCCGTTGCCGCAGCGGCCGACAGCACGCGTGGAGCGTCCCGTGACCGCCGTGGCGGTGGGTGGCTGGACCGAATTCTGAGCGCGGCCCGCGCCATCGCGGCGTAGGCCGTCCGGCCGCGGTGCACCCAGGCTCAAGTCCTTCCCGGCAGGGCCGATACAGCATCGAGGCCGGGCGCCGCAGGCGCCCATCACGAGGTAGACGATCCATGCACGAACACCACGCGGACACGGCAGCCACCGTGCAGCAGCTCACCTTCAGCCTGGCCGGCGAGGAGTACGGCGTCGACATCCTGGCGGTGCGCGAGATCCGCGGCTGGTCGCGCGTGACCCGTATCCCGCAGGCATCCGCATACATGCTCGGCGTGCTCAACCTGCGCGGTGCGATCGTGCCAGTGCTGGACCTGCGCCTGCGCTTCGGGCTCGAACGCGAGAGCTACGGCGACAACACCGTGATGATCGTGGTGGCCGTGGCCGAGCGCCTGTTCGGCATCGTGGTGGATGCGGTATCCGACGTGGTCGACATCGACACGGCGACGATCAAGCCGGTGCCGGACATGGGCGCGATCGTCGATACCCGCTACCTGAAGGGCCTGGCCACCCATGCCGAACGCATGGTGATGCTGCTGGACGTGGAGAAGCTCATGCGTCCCGAAGACGTTGAAACCCTGGACGCCGCGCTGCCGGGCGTCCGCGCTGTCGAAATTGCCGCCTGATCCGGGGACCACGATGAACATCAAGAAATTCACTGCGCGTTTCGCCAAGTTTTCGACCTTGTCCGTCAAGGCCCGCCTGATCGGCACCTTCGCGCTGCTCGGCTTCATGCTGGTAGCTGGCGCCGCGGTCGGCCTCGGCATGATGTCCTGGCAGAACGAGGGCATGCGCCAGAGTTACGAGAACGGCATGGTGCCGGTGCAGCTGATGAGCGAGCTGCGCTCGAAGTCGCTGATGAACTTCATCGTGCTGGGCGAGGCATCCAGCGTGATCGGCAAGGCCGACCAGGTGAAGCAGAAGCTTGCCGAGTTCGGGCAGAACGAAAAGGCAATCTCGGAGCTCGAAAAGAAGCTGTCTGCCATGCAGATGAGCGCGGCTGTTGCAGCGAAGTTCAAAGACCTGCATGGAACCGACGCCGACTACCAGAGCAGCCTGAAGGACGTCACCGACGCTCTGGCCCATGGGGACGACGGTGCCCACGACCTGCTGGAAATGGAAGTGCGCCCGACGCTGATGATGCGCATGGATACGCTCAACAAGCTGATCCAGGCACAGAGCGACCAGGTGAAGCAGGCACATGAAGCCCAGGTAAGCCGCTACAACATGGTGCGCGTGCTGGTGCTCATCGCATTGTCCGCCGGCCTGATCTTCGCACTGCTGGTGGCGACCGTGCTGGTGCGTTCGATCAGCAGCACGTTGGCGCGCCTGGTGAAGGTCGCGCACGCGATCGCCGATGGCCAGCTGGGCCACGACATCAAGGTCAAGCGGATGGATGAGCTGGGCCGCTTGCTCGACGCCTTCCGCGTGATGGACGAGCGCCTCGGCGCGATCGTGGGCGAGGTGCGCCAGGGTTCCGATGCGGTGTCGAGCGCGGCGCAGCAGATCGCGCGCGGCAACGACGACCTCAGCCAGCGCACGCAGGAGCAGGCCTCCAGCCTGGAGGAAACCGCCTCCTCGATGGAGGAGATGACCTCCACCGTGAAGCAGAACGCGGAGAACGCCAGCCACGCGAACCAGCTGGCGCGCGGCGCCCGCGAGCAGGCCGAGCACGGCGGCGAGGTGGCGGGCAGGGCGATCGCCGCGATGGCCGAGATCGACGCCTCCAGCCGCAAGATCGGCGACATCGTGGGCCTGATCCAGGAGATCGCGTTTCAGACCAACCTGCTGGCGCTGAACGCGGCGGTGGAAGCGGCGCGCGCCGGCGAGCAGGGCCGCGGCTTCGCCGTGGTGGCCGCCGAGGTGCGCAACCTGGCGCAGCGCAGCGCCGGCGCGGCGAAGGAGATCAAGGGCCTGATCGCCGAGAGCGAGGACAAGGTGCGCAGCGGCTCGGAGCTGGTCAACCAGTCCGGCAAGGCGCTGTCCGAGATCGTCGAGAGCGTGAAGAAGGTCACCGACATCGTGGCCGAGATCGCGGCGGCCAGCCAGGAACAGTCGGCCGGCATCGACCAGGTCAACAACGCCGTGATGCAGATGGACGAGATGACCCAGCAGAACGCGGCGCTGGTCGAGCAGGCCTCGGCCGCCGCCCGCGCGATGCAGGAGCAGGCCGCCGAGCTGTCCGGCCAGGTGGGCTTCTTCCGCCTCGCCGGCGATACCGCCGCGACGGAGGACGTGCCGCCGGCGCGCGCGAAGGAAGTGGCCAAGGCCACCGAGGCGGTGTTCGCCGCCGTGCGCAAGGCACCGCCGCGCGCCGTCGCCACCGAGGCGGACGCCGGCGCCTGGAAGGAGTTCTGAGCATGGCGGTCGTCGCCGGTGCAGTCAGGCGTGATGCGGCAGCAGCGGGCGACGGCGCGGTCCTGCTCGGCGACGCCGAGTTCCGCTTCCTGCGCGACTTCGTCTACGAGCACTGCGGCATCGCGCTGGGCGAGCACAAGCGCCAGCTGGTGCAGGGACGGCTGGCGCGGCGCCTGCGCGCGCTGCGGCTACCCGACTACGCCGCCTACTGTGCGCTGCTGCGCGACGATCCGGAGGGCGAGCTGGGCGAACTGGCCAGCGCGATCAGCACCAACGTCACCGCGTTCTTCCGCGAGCCGCACCACTACGAGCTGCTGGAGCGCGAACTGCTGCCGCAATGGCTGGCGCACAAGCGCCGCGATGGCGACCGCCTGCGCATCTGGTCGGCCGGCTGCTCCAGCGGCGAGGAGCCGTACGCGCTGGCGATGGTGCTGGCCGAGGCGCTGGAGCGGCATGGCGCCACGGGCGTCGACGCGAGGATCCTCGCCACCGACCTGTCGCCGCAGGCGCTGGAAACCGCGCGCAACGGCGTGTATCCGCTGGACAAGCTCGACGGCATCAGCGAGGAGCGCCGCCGCCGCTGGATGCTGCGCGGCGCCGGCGAGTACGAGGGTTATGCCTGCGTGCACCCGCGCCTGCGCGAGCTGGTGACCGTGCAGCCGCTGAACCTGCTGCACGACTGGCCGATGCGCGGGCCGTTCGACGCGATCTTCTGCCGCAACGTGGTGATCTATTTCGACCAGCCGACCAAGCAGCGGCTGTTCGGCCGCTATGCCGCGCTGCTGCCGGCAGGCGGCCACCTGTTCCTGGGCCACTCCGAATCGCTGCATGGCATCAGCGACGACTTCGAGTTGATCGGGCGCACCGTCTACCGGAAGCGCGCCTGATGCTGGCACGGACGGTCGACCGCCGGGCTACGCCCACCCTGCCCGAGGCCATGCCCGGCTTCGAGCACCTGCGCCGGTTCTGGGACCCCACGCAGAACTGCATGGTGGTGAAGGTGCTGCCGGGCGAGTTCTACGTGGGCGCGCAGGACGAACTGGTCAGCACCGTGCTCGGTTCCTGCGTGGCGGCCTGCATCCACGATCCCGTCCGCGGCATCGGCGGCATGAACCATTTCATGCTGCCCGAGCCGCGCGGCGCCAGCGACAGCTGGTCGTCCACCGTGGGCCGCGCGGCGCGCTACGGCAGCGACGCGATGGAGCAGCTGATCAATGCGGTGCTGAAGGCCGGCGGGCAGCGCGCGGACCTCAAGGTGAAGGTGTTCGGCGGCGGCCGCGTGCTGGCCCAGCTCAGCGACGTCGGCCAGCGCAACATCGACTTCGTGCGCCGCTACGTCGCGGCCGAGCGGCTGCCGCTGGCGGCCGAGGACCTGGGCGGTACGTATCCGCGCCAGGTGCAGTTCTTCCCGCTGAGCGGCCGGGTGCGCGTGCGCCAGTTGCGCCGCAGCGACGACGTGGCGCTGGTGGCCGACGAGCGCGGCTACCTCAAGCGTTTGGCAAACGATCCGATAAAGGGTGAGGTCGAGCTGTTCTGACGCCGGGCGCCGGCGCGGCATCGACCGGGCCATCGTCGTCGGCGACGGGCCGCATGGCCAAGGTGAGCAATGGAAAGAGTGCGCGTACTGGTAGTCGACGATTCCGCCCTCGTGCGCAAGCTGATGTCGGCCATGCTTGCCTGCGACCCGGGCATCGAGGTCGTGGGCACCGCGGCCGATCCGCTGATCGCCCGCGAGAAGATCAAGCAGCTCGATCCCGACGTGCTCACGCTGGACGTCGAGATGCCGCGCATGGACGGCCTCACCTTCCTGGAGAACCTGATGCGGCTCAGGCCGATGCCGGTGGTGATGGTGTCGTCGCTGACCACCGAGGGGGCTGACGTGACGCTGCGCGCGCTGGAGCTCGGTGCGGTGGATTTCCTCGCCAAGCCGAGCAGCGATCTCGCTTCCAGCTTCGGCGACAGCGCGCTGGAAATCTGCGCCAAGGTGAAGCTGGCGGCGCGGGCGAAGCCGCGCGCGCGCACTACGGTGCGCAAGCTGGACGTGGCGCCGCGACTCACCGCCGACGCGGTGCTGCCGCGTTCGCAGGCGGCCGGCAGCCGCGGCGGCAGCCCGATCA
>DATEKS010000131.1:0-31251 GCA_035277325.1 Rhodanobacter sp. | reverse complement strand
CCAAGGCTCCGGCCCCGCAGGCTGCGGAAGCCCCGGCACCGAGTCGTCGCGCCGAACCGGGCCGCGCGCCGGAAGGCGACGTGTCGCCGCAGGCGCGCCCGCCGTTCGACGCGAACATCGTGATGCCGGGCGATGCGCCTTACGCCAGCCCCGCGGTGCGCGCGTTCGCACGCGAGCTGGGCGTGGACATCCAGCAGGTGAAGGGCAGTGCGCGCGGTGGCCGCATCGTGCGCGAGGACATCAGCGCCTACGTCAAGCACGCGCTCGCCTCCGGCGCGCGGCCGGTGGGCGGAGGCACCGTGGCGGCGGGCGGCGGGCTCAACCTGCTGCCGTGGCCGAAGGTGGACTTCAGCAAGTTCGGCGAGGTGGAAGAGAAGCCGCTCTCGCGTATCCAGAAGATTTCCGGCGCCAACCTCGCGCGCAACTGGGCGATGATCCCGCACGTCACCCAGCACGAGGACGCCGACATCACCGAGCTGGAGGCCTTCCGCAAGAAGCTCGGCGAGGAGAACAAGGACCTCAAGATCACCCCGCTGGTGTTCCAGATGAAGGCGGTGGTGGCGGCGCTGAAGGAATACCCGCAGTTCAACGCCTCGCTGGACGAGACCGGCGAGAAGCTGATCCTCAAGAAGTACTTCCACGTCGGCATCGCGGTGGACACGCCCGACGGCCTGGTGGTGCCGGTGATCCGCGACGTGGACAAGAAGGGCCTGCTCGACCTCGCCCGCGAGCTGGGCGAGATCTCGAAGAAGGCGCGCGACAAGAAGCTCGGCCCGGGCGACATGTCCGGCGGCTGCTTCTCGATCAGCTCGCTGGGCGGCATCGGCGGCACCGCGTTCACGCCCATCGTCAACGCGCCGGAAGTGGCGATCCTCGGCGTCTCCAAGGCCTCGATGAAGCCGGTATGGAACGGCAAGGAATTCGCGCCGCGCCTGATGCTGCCGCTGTCGCTGTCCTACGACCACCGCGTGATCGACGGCGCGCTGGCCGCGCGCTTCGCGGTGTTCGTCGCCAAGCAGCTCGGCGACATCCGCCGCCTCTTGCTCTGACCTTCTGCTCCCTCTCCCTTTCGGGGAGAGGGTTGGGGTGAGGGGCGGGTGCTCGCAACACCGCCTCATCGAGCGAAAAGAATGACGAAGGATTCCCCATGGCGAACACGATCGAAGTGAAAGTCCCCGACATCGGCGGCCACGACAACGTGCCGGTGATCGAGGTGCTGGTGAAGGCCGGCGACACCGTGACGAAGGAACAGAGCCTGATCACGCTGGAGTCGGACAAGGCGACGATGGAAGTGCCGTCGAGCGCCGCCGGCACGGTGAAGGAACTCAAGGTGAAGGTGGGCGACGAGGTCTCCGAGGGCGCGGTGATCCTGCTTCTGGAAACCGCCGATGCCGCCACTTCTCCCTCTCCCCCGCTGGGAGAGGAGGCGAAAGCACCGCAAGCGGCAGCTTCCACTGGAAAGGCGGCCGACATCGAGTGCCAGCTCGTCGTCCTCGGCTCCGGCCCCGGCGGCTACTCGGCCGCGTTCCGCGCCGCCGACCTCGGCCTCGACACCGTGCTGGTG
Source organism: Rhodanobacter sp. (assembly GCA_035277325.1). Taxonomy (GTDB): domain Bacteria; phylum Pseudomonadota; class Gammaproteobacteria; order Xanthomonadales; family Rhodanobacteraceae; genus Rhodanobacter_A. The sequence goes on along the minus strand of DATEKS010000131.1, from coordinate 29,687 downwards.
GAGCGCTACGACACCCTGGGCGGCGTCTGCCTCAACGTGGGCTGCATTCCCTCCAAGGCGCTGCTGCATGCCGCTGCGGTGATCGACGAGGCCGAGGCGATGGCCGCGCACGGCGTCACTTTCGGCAAGCCCAAGCTCGATATCGACAAGCTGCGCGACTTCAAGGCCAGCGTGGTGGGCCAGCTCACCAAGGGCCTCGCCGGCATGGCCAAGCAGCGCAAGGTGCGCACGGTGGTCGGCACCGGCAGCTTCGTGTCGCCGCACGAGATGGAAGTCCAGACGTCCGAAGGCGCGAAGCTCATCCGCTTCGAGCAGGCCATCATCGCCGCCGGTTCGCAGTCGGTGAAGCTGCCCGCGTTCCCGTGGGACGACGAGCGCGTGATGGATTCCACCGGCGCGCTGGAAATGAAGGACGTGCCCGGCAAGCTGCTGGTCGTCGGCGGCGGCATCATCGGCCTGGAGATGGCCACGGTGTATGCCGCGCTGGGCAGCGAGGTGACCGTGGTCGAGTTCATGGACCAGATCATCCCGGGTGCCGACGCGGACCTGGTGAAGCCGCTGGCCAAGCGCCTCGGCGGCAAGGTCAAGGGCATCCACCTCAAGACCAAGGTGACCACCGCCAAGGCCACCAAGAAAGGTATCGAGGTGGGCTACGAGGGCGAGAGCATCCCCGATGCCACCGTGTTCGACCGCGTGCTGGTGGCGGTGGGCCGTTCGCCCAACGGCAACAAGATCGGCGCCGAGAAGGCCGGCGTGGCGGTGACCGAGCGCGGCTTCATCAACGTCGACACCCAGCTGCGCACCAACGTGAAGCACATCTTCGCCATCGGCGACATCGTCGGCCAGCCCATGCTGGCGCACAAGGCGGTGCACGAGGCGCACGTGGCGGCGGAAGTCGCGGCGGGCCACAAGGCGCACTTTGATGCGCGGGTGATCCCGTCGGTGGCCTTCACCAATCCGGAAGTGGCCTGGGTGGGCGTCACCGAGCGCGAGGCCAAGGAGAAAGGCCTCAAGGTCGGCGTGGGCAAGTTCCCGTGGGCGGCTTCCGGCCGCGCCATTGGCATCGCGCGCACCGAGGGCTTCACCAAGCTGATCTTCGACGAGGCGACGCATCGCATCGTGGGCGGCGCCGTGGTCGGCGTGAACGCGGGCGACCTGATCTCCGAGCTGGCGCTGGCCATCGAGATGGGCGCCGAGGCGGCTGACATCGCACTCACCGTGCACCCGCACCCGACGCTGGGCGAATCGGTGGGCATGGCAGCCGAGGTTTACGAAGGCACCATCACCGACCTCTATTTTCCGAAGAAGAAGTAGTAGGCGCGTTCTTTCCCCGAAACGAGAAGCCCGGCTCCTGCCGGGCTTCTTGCATGGATGTTCAATGCGTCGCGCGTGCTCCGCCGGAAGCCGCGGACAGGTCGGGCACGGCCGCATGGATGGTCCGTTCAAGGACCTGCAGGCTGTGCATCGCCTCGCTGGCGACGCCGCTCATCTGGTTGACGGTGTGCAGGAGTTGGATGGGCTGGTAGTCGCCGATCTGCAGGTCGATGAGAGCGTTCTGCTCTTGCGGGCCGTCGAAAACGGACGGCACATCCATGAGCATGATCCGGGTGCGGACGTCCTGGGCGGCATAGACGGCCGAATAGCGGCGCAAACGGTTGGGATCGATCCAGCCGGCCGACTGGTTGGCCACGGCCACGTCCCATGCTTCCCGGCGCAGCATCGGCCAGCGCCAATCCAGATAAATGCCATCGGGCGCCAGTTCGTGGATGTGCTGCTTGATGGTGTCCATCGAGGCATGCGATTCGACATCGGCCTTCAGTTTGTCACGCAGCTTGTCCAGCGCATCCATGCGTTCGCGATCCAGCACGATGTCGGTCCGGATGTCGGCCAGGTTCTGGCCGATCTCGGCCTCGATCTGCGCGTTGGCCGTGGTCGCCGCGTGGGCGTGGTGCGCATGTTCGATCCACGCCTCCAGCCCCAGCGCGGTGAGGATGCTGAGCACGATCATCAGGTAGTGCTTGGCGAAATCCTTGAACGAGTTCAGGCGGGTGTTCGGCGGTTCGAGATGCATGTTGTCTCCGATGGAAGCAAGGCGGCTGCGAGGCGCAGCGGACCGCCTGCTCAATGCTGCGGCGATGCAGGCGCCGCTGCGATAAGGTCGGGCAGCTCAAGTTTGAACCCGCGTTCCAAGGAATCCAGCGCGACGACCGTGTCGCCTACCGAAGAGTCCATGGAATTCACGGCGTTCATCATCTCGAGCGGCTGAATCGTGCCTGCCTTCAGTCCGGCATCGACGTCGTTCATCCTCGAGCCCTGCAGGTTGACGCTGGTGTTGAACACGATGCGTCGCTCGAATTCACTCTGGTCGGCATAGATCGTGGCGTAGCGGTGCAGGCGGTTGGCGTCGATCCAGCTGGCTGACTGGTTGGCGACGGCCACGTCCCATGCCTCGTGGCGCATCTTCGGCAAATACAGTCCGAGATAGAGCTGGCCCTTCGTCAGCGTGTCGACGTGCTGCCTGACGGTTGCGGCGTCGGTGCCGCTCTTCACGGCCTGGATCAGGTAGTCGTCGAGTTGCGTCAGCGCTCTCAGGCGCTGCACATCGGCATCGTGCATCTTGCGGATGTCGGCGAGGTTGTCGCTCAGTTCCGCCTCGATCTGCGCACTGGCCATAGCCGCTGCGTGCGCGTGATGCGCATGCTCGATCCACGCCTCCAGTCCCAGCGCGGTGAGGATGCTGAGTACAATCATCAGGTAATGCTTGGCGACATCCTTGAACGAGTTCAGGCGCGTATTCGGCGGTTCGAGGTGCATGGCAGCTCCGATGGAATCGGGAACGTGCGAAGCGTAGCGGATCGGCCGGTTCTGGTCTGAGTCGGCAGTGCGTCAGGCACGGATCATGGGCATGAAGACGGGCATTTGCATGGGTACCATCATCAGCACCTACATTCCGTGTGCGCCAGTGATGGCCGCGCCGCGTTCCGGCATGGCGCACGAACCTGCGAGGTGAGTATGTCGTTGAAGGTATGTCTTGCCGGTGCCACCGGCTGGGCGGGTTCAGAACTGGCGCGCGGCATCGCCGCCAGTGCGGGCCTGGAACTGGTGGCCGCGGTGTCGCGCCGGCATGCCGGCCAGCCGCTGGGTGCGGCCCTGGGCGATGCCGCCATCGCCGCGCCGGTGTTCGCCAGCGCAGCCGAGGCGCTGGCCACGCCCTGCGACGTGTTCGTCGAATACACCCACCCCGACACTGCGCGTTCGAACATCCTCGCCGCGCTGGAGCGCGGCGCCCATGTGGTGGTGGGCACCTCGGGTCTCAACGAGGAGGAGTATGCGCAGATCGATGCCGTGGCACGCGAGCGCGGCCGCGGCGTGCTCGCCTGTGGCAACTTCGCGCTCACCGCGGTGCTGCTGATCAAGTTCTCGGAGATGGCGGCGAAGATCCTGCCGCAGTGGGAGATCATCGATTACGCCTACGCCGGCAAGCCGGATGCACCCAGTGGCACCGTGCGCGAGCTGGCCACGCGCATGGGCAAGGTGCGCCAGCCGCGGCTGGAAGTGCCGCTGGAGGAAACCCGTGGCCTGCGCGCGGCGCGCGGCGGCACCCTGGCCGGCAGCCAGGTGCACGCGGTGCGCCTGCCCGGTTTCGTGCTCGGCGCCGAGACGATCTTCGGCCTGCCGGACCAGACTCTCAGCATCCGCCACAACGCCGGCGGCAGTGCGAAACCCTACGTGGATGGCGCGCTGCTGGCGATCCGCAAGGTGTCCACGCTGACTGGCTTGCACCGCGGACTGGATGCAGTGCTGGAGCTCTGAGCCTGCCTGTTCTGGTCAGGTATGGGCGGCTGTTTCGGATTTGTTCTGCGATGCGGGCGGCAATGCCGCCTGGAGCGGTTTCTCCAGCAGGCGCAGGTTCTGCGTGGTCTGGTCGATCATGGCGCGCATCTGGCTGACGACATGCAGGAATTGGCGCGGCTGCACGTCTCCGGTGGACAGATCGGCGATGGTATCCACCATGCCCGTGCCGTTCATCAGGATCGCGGTGTCCTCGCGCATCATGTCGAGGCTGTCGCGCATGTTGGCGTAGGCGGCGGAATAGCGCTGCATGCGCTCGCGCTCCATCCAGCTGGCCGATTGATTGGCCACCGCCACGTCCCAGGCTTCGTGACGTAGCGTGGGGAAATGCAGGTGCAGGTCGAAGTCGTCGCCGGTCAGGGCGAGGATGTGCTGCCGCGTCGTATCGTCGGGCGCATGTGCCTTGAGATCCTGGATCACCGTGTCGCGGATCTTGTCGAGTTTCTGCAATTGCCGGTTGTCCTGCTGCACGTCGGCGTCGACTTCGGCCAGGTTGCCGCTGATTTCGGCCTCGATCTGCATGCTGGCCGTGGCTGCCGCGTGTGTATGGTGCGCATGCTCGATCCACGCCTCCAGCCCCAGCGCGGTAAGGATGCTGAGCACGATCATCAGGTAGTGCTTGGCGAAATCCCTGAAGGAGGCCAGGCGGGTGGTCGGCGGTTCGATGTGCATGCTTTCTCCGGCATGGGCTTGATCGGCGGTGAAGGGTAGCGGATTGCCTCGCCGCGGTTGCCTTGCACGGCGAGGGGCCTGCGGCACGCTCAGTCGTGCGCCCCGCTTTCCGCGTCCTCGCCAAGCTCGGCGACCAGATGGCTCTCCAGTTGTTGGAGATGCGACTGCGCTTCCAGTGAGGTGTGCAGCATCTGGCGCACGGTGCTGGCGAACTCCAGCGGATCGACAGGCGCGCCGAAGTCGACGCGCGTGCTCAGGCGTTCCATGGCGGGTACATCGAGCAGGGCGATGCCGTCGTGCGAGAACCAGTTCGAGGTTTCGCGCAGGTTGGCGTAGGCCTCGGAATAGCTGCGCAGCTGGGCGGCATCGATCCAGCTGGCCGACTGGTTGGCCACGGCCACGTCCCAGGACTGCGAGGCGAACGTCGGCCAGTTGATGCTCAGTTTGTAGGCGCCCTTAAGCGCCTGGATGTGCTGGTTGATCGTCGTGGGGGGCAGGTTGCCGCGGATGTCCTTCGCGATGGCCTCGTCGAGCTGTTGCAGCGGGGCGAGCAGGCCCTGGTTGGTTTTGATCGACTTGCGTGTGTCCGCCAGGTTCGCCAGCAGTTCGGTACGGATGTGCAGGCTGGCCTGCTCGGCGGCGTGGACGTGGTGGGCGTGCTCGATCCACGCCTCCAGCCCCAGCGCGGTGAGTATGCTGACCACGATCATCAGGTAGTGCTTGGCGAAATCCTTGAAGGACGCCAGCGGGGTGTTCGGCAGTTCGAGGTGCATGGGGGCTCCGACGGAGGCGGGATCGGCTGCGAAGCGTAGCGGATCGTCCGGCCCGCGTTCGGAAGCCCTCCGGAGGCTGCGCCGGTACGGTGGCTCAGGCGATCGGCCCGTGGGTATGCTGCTGCCACAGCCCCAGCAGCCAGGATGCGCCGAGGCAGCCGCCGAGCGCCAGCAGCCAGCCTGTCGCCGGCGCGCTGGAGGATGGAAGCAGGCCGCGGAAGGCGGGCAGCCAGGCGTTGCCGTAGTACGCGAGTACCACGCCGCCGGCCATCAGCAGCACGGCGATGAGTGCGCTCGCCAGCGCGGACTCGAAGCGTGTTCCGGTGACCGGTCGTCGGGTCGGTGCGGCGGCGACCTGCGCAGCCATCTGCCGCGCGAAATCCGCCGGCAACGCATCGGGCATGGATTCGCGCAGGGTACGCGCCAGCAGGCGGTAGCGGCGCACGCGGGCGTCGCCGTTGGCTGGGTCGAGGCCCAGGCGTTCGGCCTGCAGGGCGCGCTCCTGCGCCTGCCATTCGCGCTCGAGCGCGGGGTCGCTGAAGGGAGGGAGGTCGTGTTCGTGGTTCATGCCGCAACTCCTGTCCGGGCTTCCAGCGCCTCGCGCAGGCGCAAGCGTGACCGGAACAAGTGGCTCTTGATGGTACCGCTGGCGAGCCCGGTGATGTGGGCGATCTCGGGGATGGTGTTTTCCTCGAGGTAGTAGAGCGTAAGCACCGTGCGCTGCAGCGGTGGCAGCGCCTCGATGGCCTCGTGCAGGTGCGCGGCGGTTTCCGCATCCGCACAAGCGGCTTCCAGGTCGAAATCGTCGGCGACACTCTCGGTCAGCGGGCAACTGTCGTCGTCGTGCGTTTCCACCAGCGGGATGCGCTTGTGCTGCAGGTGGCGCAGGGCGATGGTGTACGCCACGCGGCCGATCCAGGACTTCAACGCGCTCTCGCCGCGGAACTGGTGCAGGCACTGGTGCACGCGCAGGAACGTGTCCTGGCACAGCTCGCGCGTGTCCTCCGGGTTGCGCACCATGCGCTGGATGATGTGCCAGCACAGCCCCTGGTGCTCGCGCACGAGGCGTTCGAACGCGCCCGGCCGGTTCGCCAGCGCCGCATCGACCAGGGCGCGGTCGGAAGTGTGTGCGTCATCCATGGCGCAAGAGATACGCGCAGGCGCGCGACGGTTGCAGCGTGTCGGCTGCAACCGTTGGCCGGTGACCGGTATCCATGTTCCCGAAACCCGCCATCACCCTTTCCCGACCAGGAGGAACCATGAACTTCGGCATACTGATCCCGATCTCGCTGTTTGTCTGCATCACCTACGCCATCAAGGCCTGCGTGGACGCGGTGACGCGCCGGCGCATGCTGGATGCCGGCGGCTCGGCCGACCTGGTCAATTCCGTCCTGCGCGACGAGGAGCTGCGCCGCCGCCATTCCTCGCTGCGCTGGGGCGTCGTGCTGCTGTCGGTGGCGCTGGGCTTCGGTCTGATCCAGTGGTTCGGCTGGCAGGAGGTCACCCCCGGCATGATCGCCGTGCTGGCGGGCGCCACCGGCCTCGGCAACCTGGTGTTCTTCGCGATCTCGCGCAGGCTGGGCTAAGCGCCTGACCGGAGTCCCGGGCGATGAGCTGACAGAAAAGGGCCGGATCTCGCGATCCGGCCCTTGCTGTACATGGGGCGCAGGAAGCTCAGTGCTGGTGATGGGTCTTGGTGTGACCCTTGGCCTCGTGCTTGCCCTTGTTCTTGTCGTTGGCAATCGGGCTGACGGTCTTGCCGACGTTGGTGTCGTCCGTTCTCGCCGTCTGCGCGGCGCTGGACACCGCATCGCCGTGCGCATCCTGGTTCATGGGCATGGACGACTGGCTGGGTGGGGTGTGGCCGCCGCCTGCGTGCTGCGGGGCGGCGAGGGCATACGTGGCCGGCAGCGCGAAGGCGGCGGCGATCAGGGTGGCGGTGATGGTCTTGGTCATGACGTAACCTCGGTTTGGGTTGGCCATGTGACGCATGGCGCCATCACCATAGGACGGTGTCTGGCCGGCAGGATGAATGGCGGATGTTCGCAAAAACATGCGTTCATGCCCTGTCGTGGAATGCGTCGTCAGGCGGACTCGAACAGGTCGCGCTGCGCCGCGTAGCTGTCGGCATCGACGAAGCCGGACAGGCCCACGCCGACGAGGCGGTAGCGGCTGTCGGCGGGGCGTTCCACGCGCGCGCGCAGGGCGCAGGCCAGCTCGGCCAGTTCGCGCTCGGATTGTGGCCGTTGCGTGGGCGTGAGGCTGCGGGTGAGGGTGTGGAAGTCGGCGGTCTTCAGCTTCAGCACCACGGTGCGTGCGATGCGGCCGTCCTGCGCCTCGCGCTGGTGCGCAGCCCAGGCCTTTCCGGCGAGGCGGCGGATGTGCGGTTCCAGTTCGTCCAGCGTGAGGTCGTGCTCGAAGGTGTCCTCGGCCGAGACCTGCAGGGTGGGGCGGTCGGGCGTCACCGGATGCTCGTCGATGCCTAGCGACAGCTCGTGCAGGCGCCGGCCCCAGCGGCCGAAGCGCTGCTCCAGCTCCGCGGCCGGCATCGTGCGCAGATCGCCCACGGTGGCCAGGCCCAGCGCGACGAGCCGGCTTTCCATCACCTTGCCCACGCCGGGCAGGCGGCCGATCGGCAGCGGCGCGAGGAAGTCCAGCACCTCGCGCGGGCGTACCACGAACAGGCCGTCGGGCTTGCGGAAATCCGAGGCGATCTTGGCGAGAAACTTGTTCGGCGCCACGCCGGCCGAGGCGGTGAGCTGTGTCTCCTCGCGGATCGCGGCGCGGATCGCCTCGGCGGTGGCGGTGGCCGAGGGCAGACCGGTCTTCGTTTCGGTGACGTCGAGGTAGGCTTCGTCCAGCGACAGCGGTTCGATCAGCTCGGTGTGCCGCGCGAAGATTTCGCGTACCTGGCGCGACACCGTCTTGTAGCGGCTGAAGTCCGGCGGCACGAAGATCGCCTGCGGGCACAGCCGTTCCGCACGTACTGCCGGCATTGCCGATCGCACGCCGAACTTGCGCGCCTCGTAGCTGGCCGCGCACACCACCGAGCGTGCCCCTTTCCACGCCACCACCACCGGCTTGCCGCGCAGCGAGGGATCGTCACGCTGCTCCACCGACGCGTAGAACGCGTCCATGTCGACGTGGATGATCTTGCGGGAAGGCGTGGGCACGCTGCGGGGATGGTCGGTGCGATGCACGTGATTCTAGAACGCGCCGGCGCCGCGGCGTTCGCGGCGCCGACGGCATCCGTCGCGACGCGTGCGCCCCGTCATTCCGCGCGCACGTACATCCATGCCTGCAGGCCGGAGGCGAGCGTGACGGCCACGCGCCGGTAGTCGTCCACCTCGTAGGCGTCCGCCTGCGCCAGTTCCTGTGGCGTGAGGCGGAACACCGTGCCGTGCACGCGGTCCGTCGCGTCGTCGCTGCGCATCGCGATGGGGTGGTGTGCGGCGCCGCTGGTGGCCACGACCCGCGCATCGCGGATCGCCAGCTGTTCGAGGCGATAGCCGGGCAGCGCGTCGGGTAAGCCGTCGAGCCGGCGGCCGAACGTGGCGAGCTGCACCGCTGCGTCCTGCAGGGTGCCGTAGGAGAACAGGTGCTCGCTCGTGGCGATATCCATCAGGCGTTCTCCGCCTTTCGCGATGCCTTCGTGGTCCGCAGCGATGCCAGCCGCGCGGCGATGCTGCGGGCGCAGCGTTCGGCGGCATCGGGCCGCCCGGCAAGGAACAGGAAGGGTTCGATCAGCTCTACTTCCATCAGCAGGAATTGCCCGTCCTCGACCACGCCGTCCACCCGTGCGTACCCAGCGTCACCGTGGCCCAGCGCTGCACACGTTGCCAGGACATGCCTGGCGGCGGCGAGGGTAGTCGCGTCGGGTTCGATGGCATCGGTGCGTCCGCCGTACTGGCTCTGCACGCGGTAGTCGCCGGTGGCGGGACGCTTGATCACGGCGTGGCTGAATTCGCCGTCGAAGAACAGCAGCGACCATTCGCCGTCATCGACGATGGCCTGCACGAAGGGCTGCAGCAGGTAGTCGCCGGGCGGCAGTTCCGATACCGAAAGATCGAACGCGGCATCGCCCACCGTGCCGCGCACCGTGCGCCAGGCGCCGCCGCTGACGACAGGCTTGACCACGACCTCCCGGCCCCGGAATGTGGCCAGTGTCTCATGCAGGCCCTCGCGCGGAGCGAGTCGGGTGGGGATGGTCGGCACGCCCAGCGATTCCAGCTGCAGCAGGTAGCGCTTGTCGCTGTTCCAGCGCATCAGCGCGACAGGGTTGATGACCGGCACACCCGCATGCTCGAGCCGGTCCAGCCAGGCAAGGAACGCGTCGTAGTGCTCGAAGTAATCCCAGATGGTGCGCACCAGCACCGCGTCGTGGCGGGCCCAGTCGACGCCGGGATCGTTCCACACGCAGACCTGCGGTTCGATGCCGAGCGCCGCGAGCGAGGCCGCCAAGTGGGCGTCGTCGGGCTGGATGGTGGGGTAGGCCGCCGAAGTGGCGATGGCAAGCTGGACAGGCATGGACTGCTCTCCAATGATCATGGAAAGGGCGCCCTTGCCAATGTCATCGCAAGCCAAGCGTGGCGGATCGTGATCCGTCGCAGCACCCCTTGGCCCGGACGGCACGCGGAGGAACTCCGGCGTACCAAACGTGCGCAGTTTCCCCGCGGCCCTGTGGTGTGTCAATTTGCCGGTGCGGCATCGTCCCGCGGGGAGGGCGTATGCTCGCCCGGTCCGCATTGTCTGCACGAAGGCCCATCGCGTGATCCACTGGACCCACCTCGGACCGTCCATGCTGGCCGCCTTCCTCGCCTCGCTGGTGGAGTGCGTGGAGGCGTTGACCGTGGTGCTGGCAGTGGGCGCCACGCGCGGCTGGCGCAGTGCGCTGGCGGGCTGCGCGACGGGCTTGCTGGTGCTGTTGCTGCTGGTGCTCTTGCTCGGCCGCGCGCTTGCCCGCGTCCCGCTGCACGGCTTCCAGCTGGTAGTGGGCGCCCTGTTGCTGCTGTTCGGCATGCGCTGGCTGCGCAAGGCGGTGCTGCGCGCGGCCGGCGTACTCGCCTTGCATGACGAGGACGCGATCTACCAGAGCGAGGTGCAGGCGCTGGGCGGGCAGGGCGGTGTGCCCGTCGGCCTGGACAAGCTTGCGTTCGCGGTGACGTTCAAGAGCACCGTGCTCGAAGGCATCGAAGTGGTGTTCATCGTGCTTGCCATCGGTGCTGGTCGCGCCGAGCTGCTGTGGCCGGCCAGTCTGGGCGCGCTGGCAGCGCTGCTGGTGGTGGCGGCATTGGGCGTGGTGCTGCACCGGCCGCTGGCGCGAGTACCGGAGAACACGCTGAAGTTCGCGGTGGGCGTACTGCTGTGCGCGTTCGGCACGTTCTGGGCCGGCGAGGGTATGGGCTACGTGTGGCCGGGCACGGACCGCGCCATTCCCGCACTGGCGTGCGCCTTCCTCGCGGCAGCGATGCTGTGCGTGACGTGGTGCCGGCGTGTTGCGCAGGAGGCCGCCCGATGAACTGGCTGCGCAAGCTGCTGGCCGAGCTATGGGGACTGTTCGTCGACGACGGCCGCTACGCGCTGGCCATCATGGTGTGGCTGTTGCTGGCGTGGCGGGTGCTGCCACTGCTGCAACTGGGCGATGGCTGGAATGCGCCCGTGTTCGCGGCGGGCCTGCTCGCGATCCTGGTCGAGAGCGTGTTGCGCCGCGCGCGGCGTTGAAGCTACGAGCCGTGCGACGGTGCTAGCCGGCGTCGTCCCAGAACACCTCGACCGCGTCGCGGTTCATGAAGCCCCATGTCGGCGTGCCAAGCCGCACCAGTCCAGTGCGGATGCGGTGGGTGATTTCGTCGTATGCCGAGATGCGATAGATCAGCTGGTATCTCGAAGTGGTGAACCACATCGACAACGGCACCGACAGCCAGACAGCGCTGGACTTCGCATGGAGGATGCGCAGCTTGTTGGAGTTGGCCCAGTCCTGCAGCAGGGCCTTGGCGTTCTGGTAGTGGCGCCAGGTCAGGTAGGTCACAACGGCGATGAACAGCAGGAACAGCAAGGGTGCGGCTTTGGCCATCGCGTTCGACTCCCCGGACTTCCGCGCGCAGCGTGAGCCGTGTCCGGCGGCCACGCAAGCCACCCTGCCGACGGGGACTGGCCGAACCCCCGCCCGCCATGCCAAGGTTGCCGGATGACGACCGAAACCAGCTCCCCCGCGTACCTGCGTCGCCTCGGCGTGTGGGACGGCGCGATGATCGTGATCGGCGGCGTGATCGGCGCCGGCATCTTCCGCACGCCGGCCACAGTGGCCGAGCGCACGGCCTCCGGCCTGCCGCTGCTGGCGCTGTGGGTGCTGGGCGGCCTGCTCACGCTCACCGGCGTGCTGTGCTACGCGGAACTGGGTTCGCGGCGGCCGCAGGCGGGCGGCATCTACCTGTACCTGCGCGAAGCGTTCGGCATGCTGCCGGCCTTCCTGTTCGGCTGGACGATGGCGCTGATCAACTACCCCGGCAGCGTGGCCGCGGTGGCGACCACCTTCGCCGACTACTTCTGCCAGGCGGTGGGTTTGCCGCTGCTGTGGGTGAAGCCGGTGGGCGTGGCGGCGATCGTGTTCATCGTGGGCGTGAACCTGTTCGGCATCCGCGCCGGCGCGCTGATGCAGAACATCTTCGCGGTGCTGAAGCTGGCGGCGATCGCGCTGCTGGTGGCAGTGGGGCTGGCGCTGGCGCACGGCCACCTGGGCGGTGTGCTGGCGGCGGACACCGCGCACCCGGTATCCAGCGGCGCGTTCGTGGGCGCGCTGTTGCCGGTGCTCTTCACCTACGGCGGCTTCCACTACCTCAACGACCTCGCCGGTGAAGTGCGCGACCCGCAGCGCACGCTGCCGCGCGCCCTGCTGCTGGGCATGCTGGGTGTGGTCGCGGCCTACGTGCTGGCCAACGTGGCCTACCTCACCGGCCTGGGCCACGCGGGGCTGGCGGAAAGCCAGGCGCCGGCAGCCGACCTGATGCGCCGCCTGTTCGGCGAAACCGGCGCGAAGGTGATGGCGATCGGCATCGCCTGCTCCACCTTCGGCTACTGCAGCATCGCCATCGCCGGCGGCGCGCGCGTGCTGCAGACCATGGGCGCGGACGGCATGCTGTTCCGCGCGGTGGGCTACATCGACCCGCGCACGCGCGCGCCGCAGGTGGCGCTGGCGCTGCTGGGCGCGTGGACGGTGGTGCTGATGCTGTGGGGTAACTTCGGCCAGCTGGTGGACTACACCACGGTGGGCGAGTGGCTGGGCCATGCGTTCGGCATCGGCACGCTGTTCTGGTACCGCTGGAAGTTCGTGGACGAGCCTGCGCCGTACCGCGTGCCGCTGTACCCGCTGCTGCCGCTGGTGTTCGTGCTCACCGTGCTGGGCGTGATCGCCGCCACCGCGATCGCCTCGCCGCACGACGCCGGCATGAGCCTGGTGATCATCGCGCTGGGCGCGCCGGTGTACTGGCTGTGGCGGCGCTGGCAGTTGCGCGGGGCTTGATTGCATCTCAGCCGTGCTGACGCATACTCGGAAACTCCCGGGTCATGACGGACGTGCCATGAAGCGAAGCTGGCTGTTCGCGGTAGCCGCGTTGTTCGCCGGTAATGCGATGGCGGGTGAGGTGGCCGATCTGACGTCGGCGTCCGTGCACCTCGATCTGCAGCACGTCGTGCGGATCGCGGCGACGGAAACCGCGCAGGACGGCGTGAAGCAGCAGCGCTACACCTTCCAGCCTGCCGCGCAACCGCAGATCATGGTGATGCCCGCGCAAGGTACATGGAACTGGCAGGGGCAGGGCGAGCTGCGCCTGCGCGTGCAGAACGCGATGCCGTGGGCGGTGACCCTGGTCGTGGACATCGATGGCGCGGTTGCGGCATCGCACCTGCACGCGGTGGTCGGCCTGCCCGCCGGCCCTGCGCAAACTCTGGTGGTGCCGCTGCGTGCCGTCTCGCCGCTGGCCTTCGGCATGCAGGCGGGGCCGACAAGGCCGTTCGACGATGGCGGCAAGCGCATGCTGGTGGCGACCACGGTGGAGGGAAAGCTCGACCTTTCCGACGTGCGTGACGTGCGGCTCTCCATGCCGTCGCCGCAGGCCGCGCAATCCATCATGCTCGGCCGGCTGGGCGTGGCGGTTGGCGAGGCCGCGCTGCACGACGCCTATACCGGCATCGTGGACCGCTATGGCCAGTACACGCGTGAGGAATGGCCGGAGAAGATCGCCGACGATGCCGCACTGCGCGCCGCGGTGAAGCGGGCGCCGCCCGCCGCATCGACCGCGGGCGAGGACCGCTATGGCGGCCGCCTGGACGTCCAATTGCAGGCGACCGGCTGGTTCCACACGCAAAAGGCCAAGGGCCGCTGGTGGCTGGTCACGCCGGATGGCTACGGCTTCTTCTCGTTGGGCGTGAACACCGTGAAAACCGACGACACCCGCACCTACGTGCAGGGCCGCGAGTGGATGTTCCGCGACCCGCCGCCGGACAGCGGCGCGTGGGCCGCGTTCTGGGGCAGCGGCGACAACCGCAACGCGCAGCAGGGCGCGGGCGCCGGACGCTGCTGCGACCACGGCCGCTGGTTCGATTTCTATGGTGCCAACCTGTACCGCGTGGACGGCAAGGACTGGCTGGCCGCCTGGCGCACGCGCACGCTGGCGCGTCTGCGTGCGTGGGGCTTCAACACCATTGCCAACTGGAGCGACCCCGCGCTGGGCGCGATGCACAATCTGCCGTACACGCGCGAGCTGGACATCCGCGGCGACTTCGGCAACGTCGCCACCGGCTACGACTGGTGGGGCCGCATGCCAGACCCCTTCGACCCGCGTTTCGCGCAGGCGGCGAATGCGGCGGCGGCAAGAGCCGTGCAGGGCGTGCGCGACGATCCATGGCTGCTTGGCTACTTCGCCGACAACGAATTGTCATGGGCCGCGCCCGGCCCGAATGGCCGCTGGGCGCTGGCCGTCGGCACGCTGCACGGCGAGGCGCGCAGCGCGGCCAAGCAGGCCTTCATCGCCGACCTGAAGAAAAAATACGGCACGCCGGACAGGCTCGCGGCGGCCTGGGGCATCGCGCTGGCGTCGTGGGATGCACTGGACGCCAGCAGCTTCCCCGTGCCCGAGCCGAACGAGGCACATCCCGCCATCGCCGCCGACTACAGCGCGTGGTTGAGCCGCTACGCCGAACAATTCTTCCGCACCGTGGCCGACGCCATCCATCGCCACGACCCCCACCACCTCTATCTCGGCAGCCGCTTCGCGGTCAGCACGCCCGAGGCCATCGCGGTCTGCGCCAGGTACTGCGACGTGGTGAGCTTCAACATCTACGCCGACGTGCCGCAGCACGGCTTCGACGCGGCGGCGATGCGCAGGCTCGACAGGCCCGTCCTCATTTCCGAGTTCCACTTCGGCTCCGACGATCGCGGCCCGTTCGGCAAGGGCGTGGTGTCGGTGGCGAACGAGGAGCAGCGTGGTGCGGCCTATGCGCGCTACCTGCAAGCGGCGGCGGCCGATCCCGACATCGTTGGCACGCACTGGTTCGAGTACGTGGACGAGCCAGTGAGCGGCCGCCTGCTCGACGGCGAAAACGGGCATTTCAGCCTGGTCGGCATCACCGACATTCCGTTCGCGGGCTTCGTGACGACGGTGCGCAAGACGAACGTGGAATTGCGGCACGCCGTGTCGCCGTGAGCGCGTCGCCGCGGCGCAGCCGCGACAGCGCGATCGCCAGTGCCAGCAGGGCCGCCAGCGCAGCCAGTTCCAGTGGCGCGGCGAAGCCATGGCGGCGCGCGGCCAGCATGGCGGCCACCGGCGGTCCCACGATCTGGCCGATGCCGAAGGCGACGGTCAGCGCGCCGATCAGCCGGGTGGGATCGCGCGGCGCCAGTCGCGCCGCCTCGCGCATGGTGAACATCACCACCGGCGTGATCGCCGCGCCTTCCAGCACGGTGCCCAGCGCCAGACCGGTGCGGCTGGGCCAGTACAGGCACAGCGCGGTGCCCAGCAGCATCGACAGGCAGCAGCCCGCCAACCCGGCGTAGTTGCTGCGCACCGCGGGCAAGGCGCCCAGCAGCAGCGTGGCCAGCACCGTGGCCACGCCGTACAGCGGCCAGAACCATTCGCGCAGCGCAGGCAGGTGCAGCTGCGCGTCGGCGATCAGCGGCAGGAAGGTGGCGGGGATCACGTAGGCGAAGCCGAACAGGCCGTAGATCGCCACCAGTGGCCAGGTCGGTCCGGTATCGCGGTCGCCTTTCGTCGCTGTTGTTGCGGCGAGGACGGCAGGCGTGTCCAGCGTGCGCCAGATCAGTGCGGTCACCGCGATGCTGGCCACGCCGAACGCCAGCCACCAGCGCGCCGAATCCAGGCCCGCACCGTGCAGCGCGGCCACCAGCGTGCCGCTGGCGATGATGCCGATGCCGGGGCCGCTGTATAGCACGGCCTCCAGCGCCACCCGCCTGTGCGCACGCAGGTGCGCGCTGCACCAGGCGATGCCGTGCACCATCAGCAACGCGGCGGCCACGCCGGCCACGAAGCGGCACAGCAGCCACAGCGGCAGCGAGGGCGCCAGCCCCATGCCCAGCGTGCCCAGCGTCACCAGCGCCAGGCCGACGCGCAGGCTGGCGCGCTGCGGCAGCGCCAGCGCGGTGCACAGCAGGGCGCCGAGGAGATAGCCGATGTTGTTGATCGAGGCCAGCCAGCCGCCGCCGAGCAGGCTCAGGCCGGCGTCGGCCTGCATCAGCGGCAATAGCGGGGTGAGCAGGAAGCGGCCGATGCCCAGGGCGAGTGCCAGCACGGTCATGCCGGCGAGGGTGAGTGGGACGGGAGATCGCATGGGGCGCTCCGACGACGGGGATGCAGCCATGCTAGGCGCGGCGTATCATCGTATAAAGCGAATAATTGCGAATGAAGCCATCGAGGAAATCGAACATGGACCTGCGCGCGCTCGAGACCTTCCAGGCCGTGGTGGCCGCCGGCGGCATCGGCCGGGCGGCGACCAAGCTGCATCGCGCCCAATCCAGCGTGACCAGCCGCATCCACCAGCTGGAAATTTCGCTGGGAGTGCAGCTGTTCCATCGCGAGGGCCAGCGCCTGCGGCTCACCGCACCGGGCGAGGAACTGGTGGACTACGCCCGGCGCATGCTGGAACTGGCCGAGCAGGCCCGCGTGGCCGTGCGCAGCGGCGAAACCGGCGGCGCGCTGCGGCTCGGCTCGATGGAGAGCGTGGCGGCGAGCCGCCTGCCGTATCCGTTGGCGGCTTTCCATCGCGCGCATCCGCAGATCTGGGTCAACCTGCACACCGCTTCCTCGCGTGGCCTGGTGGCCGACGTGCAGGCCGGCGCGCTGGATGCCGCGATCGTGGGCGAGCAGGTGGACGCCGAGCGCTTCCGCAGCATGCCGCTGTACACGGAGGAACTGGTGCTGGTCGGCGCGCGCGACAGCGTGATGCTGGCGGAGCCGAAGCGGCTGGCCGACGGCACCGTGCTGGTCTACCACAGCCAGGGCTGCATCTACCGTCGACGGCTGGTCGAGTGGCTGGACGCGCAGCGCATCGTGCCCGCGCGCATGCTGGAGTTCGCTTCCTACCACGGCATCTTCGCCGCGGCCGCGGCCGGCGTGGGCGTGGGACTGGTGCCGCGCTCGGTGCTGGAAACCTACCCGCAGCGCGACACGCTGGCCATCCGCGAGGTGTCCGCACGGCTCGCGCGCATCCAGACCACGCTGGTGATGCTGCGCACCACCCATCTGCCCGCGCTGACCCGGCTGGAGGAATGCCTGCGCAAGGATGCCGTCGCCGCACGCGGCAAGGCGGTGTCGCGTCCGCGTCGTACTTCCGCGCGCAGGGCGGCGTAAGCCATGTGCCTGATCGCCTTCGCCTGGCAGACCCATCCACGCTGGCGGCTCGTGCTGGCCGGCAACCGCGACGAATTCCATGCGCGGCCCAGCGCAGCGCTGGCGCGCTGGAGCGACCTGCCGATCACCGGCGGCCGCGATCTCGAGGCGGGTGGCACCTGGCTGGGCGTCACCGACGCAGGGCGCTGCTGCGTGGTCACCAACGTGCGCGACCCGCGCGATCCGCAGCTGGGCGCCTCGCGCGGACTGCTTGCCACCGACTATCTCGCCGGGGCTGACGACGCCACGGCGCATGCGCGAGCCCTGCTGGCGACGGCTGCGGACTACCGTCCGTTCAACCTGCTCACCTTCGACGCGCGGGTCGCGTTCTATCTCGGCAACCGGCCCGAGCCGCGCGCGCAGGCGGTGACGCCCGGCGTGCACGGCCTGTCGAACGCCGACTTCAACACGCCGTGGCCGAAGACGCGCATGCTGATGGCGCGTCTCTCGGCGTGGCTTGCATTCGGCAACGCGGAAGATTTCGCACCGCTGTTCGCCGCACTGGCCGACGAGGCGACCGCGCCCGACGAGCAACTCCCGGACACCGGCATAGGACTGGAACGCGAGCGCCTGTTGTCCAGCGCCTTCATCCGTGGCGAGCGCTATGGCACCCGCGCCAGCACCGTGGTGGCCATCGGCCACGACGGGCGTGGCGTGATCGTCGAGCGCGGCTTCGGCCCTGAAGGCCGTTTCCTGGGCGAAAGCCGGCTGCCGATCGGCCCGCGCGCTGCCACTGCCTGACGTCCCATACCTACGCGGCGACGCGTACCAGGCTGCCTGACCCCGTGCGCCGGCGCGGCTAGCGTCGATGCTCCACCCGCGCCGGGAGCGTCGCATGCGCACGATTTGCCTGCTGTTGATCCTGCTCGCGTGGACGGCAGGCGCCGTGCACGCGGCCGGTTGCCCGGATTGGCCGCCCGAACGTGCCCGCCAGGAGCTCGCCGCGCTGCACGAACGGCTGGACGGCTGGAACCATGCGTATCGCGTCGAGGGAAGCTCGCCGGTGAGCGACGCGGTCTACGACCAGGCCGAGCAGCAGCTCGCGTCGTGGAGCCGCTGCTTCCCCGCGCAGGCGCCCGCGCCGCTGGCGCATCTGGCCGACGCCGGTGGTCGCGTGCTGGCGCCGGTGGCGCAGACCGGGCTGGCCAAACTGCCCGATGCCATTGCCGTCGAGGCATGGATGCGGGCGCGCGGCAACCGCGACCTGTGGGTGCAGCCCAAGGCGGATGGCGTAGCAGTCACCCTGCTGTACGTGGACGGCCGCCTGCGCCAGGCCATCAGCCGCGGTGATGGCCTGCACGGTTCGGACTGGACCGCGCTGGCGCAGGCCATCGACGCGATTCCCAAGCATCTGCCGAACGCACCGGCGCGCGTGGTGCTGCAGGGCGAGCTGGTGTGGCGCCTGCCCGGCCACGTGCAGGCGGAGGATGGTGGCGTCAACGCGCGTTCGGCGGTGGCCGGTGCGCTGGCGCGCAACACGCTGGATGCCGCCACCGCCACGAAGATCGGCCTGTTCGTGTGGGACTGGCCCAGCGGTCCGGCCGACATGCCATCGCGGTTGGCCGGCCTGCGCGCGATGGGTTTCGCCGACAGCGCGGCGCTCACCCAGCCGGTGGCTAGCTTCGACGAGGTGCGGCGCTGGCGCGAGCAGTGGTATCGCCATGCGTTGCCGTTCGCCGCCGATGGCACGGTGCTGCGCCAGGGGCATCGGCCGCCGGCCGACCGCTGGCATCCCGAGCCGCCCGACTGGGCGGTGGCGTGGAAGTATCCCGCCGCTGCCGCGCTGGCCGAGGTACGCGCGGTGAACTTCACCATCGGCCGCAGCGGACGCATCACGCCAGTGCTGGAACTGGTGCCGGTGCAACTGGACGACCATCGCGTGCAGCGCGTCAGCGTGGGTTCGTTCAAGCGCTGGCAGGCGCTGGACATCCGTCCCGGCGACCAGGTCGAGGTGGCATTGGCGGGGCTGACCATTCCGCGCTTGCAGTCGGTGGCGTGGCGCACGGCGCAGCGGGTCGCCGTGGATGCGCCCGACCCGGCGCGTTACGGCCCGCTCAGCTGCTGGCAGGCCATGCCAGGTTGCGAACAGCAGTTCCAGGCGCGGCTGGTCTGGCTGGGCGGCAAGCAAGGCCTGCGGTTGCCGGGTGTCAGCGCGGGCACCTGGCAGGCACTGGTGGAGGCCGGCGTGGTCCGTGGCCTTCTGGACTGGATGACCCTGACGCCGGCGCAACTTGCCGCCATACCGGGCCTGGGTGAGAACCGTGCTGCAGCGCTCGCACAGACTTTCGCCGAGGCGCGTGGACGGCCCCTGGCCGACTGGCTGCGCGCGTTGGGTGTGCCGGGCGACGCCGTTGATGCGGGCGAGGATTGGGCCGGGCTTGCCGCCCACGGCGAAGACGACTGGCGTGCGCGCGGCGCCAGTGCGGCGCGTGCCCGACAACTGGTCGCCTTCTTTGCGCATCCCGAGGTGCGTGCGCTGGCCGGGCAACTGCGTGCTGCCGGCGTGCAGGGCTTTCAGCCTTAGCGGCACATCGTGCGCGGATGCCTTGTCACGACCGGTATCAACGCATTCGCGCGCAGTGACGCGCCTACATCAGTTCGCCATCGACGTAGTACCAGCGGTCAGCCTCGCGCGCGAAGCGGCTGATCTCGTGCTGGCGATGCGCGCGGCCGCCACCGAGGCGGTAGCGGGCCACGAACTCCACGGTCGCGTGATCGTTGTCGATGCGCTGCTCGCGGCGCACCTCCAGTCCCAGCCAGGTCGGCGCCGGCTGTTGCGCGGCCAGGCGCAGCGAGGCGGGGCGGGTATCGGCGTGCCAGCTGGCCAGGAGATAATCCTCGCGCTTGAGCACGTAGGCGCTGTAGCGCGAGCGCATCAGTTGCGCGGCGCTGGCGGCGACCAGGTGACCGTCATGCAGCGGGCGGCAGCAGGCAGCGTAACCGGCGGAGTTGCCGCATGGGCAGGGGGTGAGCGTGTCGATCGCCTTCATGCCGCCTTTGTACCCGCTTCGGCGGCGGCGTGCAGGTTCAACGCGGGTTGCGCTGCCAGACGCGGCAGCGGTTGTTCGCCGGCATCGCCACGTCGTCGACCGGCGCGAAGCCCGCCGCCGCGGCCAGCGCGTCCACGGCTTCGGCATCGCGGATGCCCATGTGCGCGCCGCGCGCCTTCAGCCACTGGTCGAACGCGGCATTGCTGTCGCTGGTGTAGTGGCCGCCATAGTTGAACGGGCCGTAGATCGCCAGCCGCGCGTCGTCCGTCACGACGGCCGGCAGCTGCGCGAACAGCGCCTCCACCTCGCGCCAGGCCATGATGTGCAGGGTGTTGGCGCTGAACACCGCGTCGAACGGGCCGCGCGGCCACGACCCGCAGACGTCGAGTTCCAGCGGTGGTGGCGTGTTCGGCAGTGCTGCTTCGTCCAGCCAAACACGGATGCCCGGCAGGTTCTCGGCGCGGTCCGAGCACTGCCAGTCCAGCCCGGTCAGCGTGGCGGCGAAATGCACGGCGTGCTGGCCGGTGCCGCTGCCGATCTCCAGCACCCGCCGCCGGTCGGCGAAGTGCTGGAGCAATACCTCGAGGATCGGTTCGCGGTTGCGTTCGCAGGCGGGTGCGTGGGGTTTGTCCACGCCCGTGCTGTCAGGCCGGGCGGCCGCGCAGCACGCGGGCGGGCAGCATCAGCAGCGCGCCCAGAAAGGCGAACACCGCGCCTACGGTGATGCCGATCAGCCGCAGCGGCAGGCAGATCAGCCACACGATCGGGTAGAGCACCAGCGCCAGCAGCGCGAGCGGCCAGCAGAACACCAGCAGCAACAGCCAGAGCAGGAAGGCGGCCATGGCACGACCTCGGTGGGGATGGATGGCGGCACTCTAGCGCGAACCGCAGGCGGCTGCGCAGATGGCTTCCGGCACCCCTACATCATTGGCTTCACGCCGATCAACAACGCATGCAGCCAGAACGCGAAGACCGCCCAGGCCACCACGCCGACCACGACGGCGATGATCGTGCCCCTGGCCGTGCCCGGCGGATAGACCGTGCCCTCGCGGCGATCGCGCCGGCGTGAGGCGGCGAACAACACGACCGCCCACAACAGGAAGGCGCAGAACAGCACCACGTCGTGCAGCATGCCGGTGGCGAGCAGGTGGCCGAACGCCCATACCTTCACCGCCAGCACCTGCGGATGGTGCAGGCGCGCCTTGATGCCGTTGCGCGGCACCCGTGCCGCGGCCAGCAGCACGAAGGCCACCAGGGTGAACAGCGCGTTGAGCCGCATCAGCAAGGGCAGCGGCGTGTACAGCAGCACCGGATGATGCCGCGCAAGCGCAAAACCCCAGCAGATCAGCACGAAGCCGGTGATGGCAACGAGCGAGTACAGGCCCTTCCACTTCTTCTCACCGAGCCGCGCGACCTGCCGTCTGCGCCAGCCATCGGCAAAGATGCGCAGCGAATGCACGCCGAGAAACAGCGCCAGACCGAGGATCAGCACCGACATGAGGTTGCCTCGCAGGGACGGGGTCAACCGAGTGTAAGCAGACCGGGGCTGTCGCGCACGTGACAGCTGTCAGGCGACCGCCACGCGCACGACCAGCGCGACGGCGGCCTCGGAAAGCTCGAGGCTGTTGTCGTCAGGGAGCCAGGCCTCGCCGGCGTGCAGCATGCCGGCGGCGCAAGCCAGCGTGCCACGGGCACAGTGGACCAGCACGACGTCCGCATCGAGCCGATGCCTGCCAGCCGTGCGCCATGCCTCGATGCCGCCTTGCACGCGACCGCGGCGCAGCATCAGGTTGAAGTCGCGGCAGGGGCCGCCGGCCAGTGCCGCTTGCACGCCGGCTTCGCCAGGGAATGCGAATGGAATGCACGGCGTGGTGAGCGCGTGGATGCGACCGTCGTCCAGCGTCATCGTGAAGCCGTCGCCGTCGAGCAGGGCGATCACGCGGTCGATGCCGGGAAACGCGGAGAACGGCGCGGCACTCTCCACCTCGGCCACGCTCACCCGCCACAGGAAATCGTCCATGCCCGCGCCGGGCGGATGGATGGCCAATTCGCGGGTGCGGCCCTGGCCGTTCTTCCACGGCCTGGCCGGGCAATCGGCGAGGCGAAGGATGCCCATGCGCTACCTCTCGATCACCCGACGGAACGGCGGCAGCGCGCGCAGCATCCCGGCGCCGTAGCGCTTGGTGACCACGCGGCGGTCCAGCAGCACGATGCGGCCCGTATCGCTCTCGTTGCGGATCAGGCGGCCGCAGTACTGGGTGAGCAGGCGGGTCGCTTCGGGGATGCTCACCTCGATGAAGGGATTGCGGCCGCGCGATTCCAGCCATTCCGCGTAGGTGGCGCCCACCGGATCGGTGGGTACGGCGAACGGCAATTGCGTGATGACCACGGTTTCGCACAGCTTGCCGGGCAGGTCCAAGCCTTCGCCGAAGCTGGCGAGGCCGAACAGCGTGCTGCCCTTGCCGGCCTCCACGTCGGCGACGTGCTCGGCGATCAGCTGCGTCTTGCCCAGCGAGCCTTGCGCGCGTACCTTGCGCACCTTGTCGATCGGCAGGCGCTGCAGCACGCGGTCGAGCTTGGCGCGCGAGGTGAACAGCACGAGGTTGCCGGCGTTCCAGTCGAGGTGGTCGGCCAGCCAGTCGCTGATCGCCTGCGCGTGCTCCTCGCGCGCGTCGGGCAGGACGGCCATGGCGGGCACTTCCAGTTGCGCCTGCGCAGCGAGGTCGAACGGCGAGGGCAGGCTGAGCGTGGCCGCGTCGTCGGGCAGGCCCACGGCATCGGCATAGCCGCGGAAATTGCCGCCCGCGCTCAGCGTGGCCGAGGTGAGCACCACGCCGCTGGCATTGCCCCACAGCACGTTGCGCAACAGGCCCGCGGCGGACACCGCCGAAGCGTGGCAGACCAA
Organism: Rhodanobacter sp.; assembly: GCA_035277325.1. Taxonomy (GTDB): domain Bacteria; phylum Pseudomonadota; class Gammaproteobacteria; order Xanthomonadales; family Rhodanobacteraceae; genus Rhodanobacter_A. Next base: position 6,595 of record DATEKS010000131.1, on the reverse strand, counting down.
CTGCTGGTCGCCGGTGAGCGTGACCCAGCGCGCAAGCGGCGGCGCCTGGTCGGGATCGTCCACCGACCAGGCCTGCCAGCAGGCGGCCTGCTTGCCGATGCGCTCCAGCGCGATGCCCAGCTCGCGCGACAGTGCCTCCTGGGTGGGCCCGCCGTCGGTCATCTCCACCACGGCGCGGCGCACCGCGGCGAGCCAGCGCTGTACCTCGCTAGCCTGCAGGCTGAGCAGGCGCGCGTGTTCCACCCAGGCCTCGGGCAGGCGGCCCAGCGAGCCGCGGTACATCGGCTCGGCCTCGGCGGGATCGGGCAGCCAGCCGAGGCGGATCTCCTTTTCCAGCGCCTCCAGCGCGTCGCCGAGTTCCTGCAACTTGGCGTCGCCGGCATCGAGCGAGAGCTTGCCGAGGTTTTCCTTGTCGGTGAGCGAATAGGCCGCGTGCACCTGGCGCCCGAGCCGGCTCAGCTGGCGCACCGTGGCGGCCAGGTGCACGTCGGAGGCGCCGCGGTCGATGGCCTTGCCGGGGATGTGGTGGGCCTCGTCGAACACGTACAGCGTCTCGTCCGGGCGCGGCAGGATCACGCCGCCCCAGTTCTCGTCCTCGCCCGGCATGGTGAGGTCGGCCAGCACCAGGTCCTGGTTGGCCACGATGATCTCGGCGTCGTCCACCGCGCGGCGCGCGGCGTAGAACGGGCAGATCATGAACTGGCCGCACTTGCGGTTGGTGCAGCCGCCCGCACTGGTGGTGAGCATGGGGCGCAGTAGCTCGCCCACCGGTTCGGGCGCGCTGTCCATGTCGCCGTTCCACTTGCCCTCGTCGAAGGCCTGCGCGAGCTTGGCCAGCGCCTGCTTGTCGCACTCGGCGGGCGGCCTGGCCCACAGCGCGAGATCGGCATCGAAGCCGAAGCCCATCTGTTGTGCCGAACCGGCGAGGCTGTTGCGCGCCATCGCCAGGTTGCGCGGGCACAGGTAGCGGCCGCGGCCTTTGGCCAGCGCCACCTTCGCCGCGTGGCCGGAAAGCTGCAGGTACAGCGGGATATCGCGTTCCACCAGCTGTTCCTGCAGCGCCACCGTGGCGGTGGCGATCAGCAGCTTCTTTTTCTGCGCGCGTGCGACTTCATGGCCGGCGATCAGGTAGGCCATGGACTTGCCGGTGCCGGTGGGCGCCTCGATCGCGGCGACGCCGCCTTCGCCGGCCAGCGCCTTCGCCACTTCGGCGATCATCTTTCCCTGCGAGGCGCGCGGACGGAAGCCCGGCAGGCCGTCCTTCAGGCGCGTGTAGGCAGCGCGGATGGCGTCCTTGGTGGTGTCGGAGAGCATGCGTGCATCCAGGGCGAGCCGCTCATTCTAACGGGCGGGTCACATGTCGGGCGCGTATGCTGGGCGTTATCGCGACAGCGCGCTACCATCGGGCCGGGGGAATCATCGGCGCCATGAATCAGTTCGGCAGGCTGCATGTCACGATTCCGGACGAGGCCGACCAGCTGGCTTGGCTGGGGCGGCTGATCGGCGCGTCCACGCCACGGGCGGTGGGCGAGCTGACGGAGGAGCTGGCGCGCAGCTGCCCGGCTTTCCGCGATGCCCACCTGTTGTGGTTGGAGCGGGGCGAATGCCACGCCACGGGCGGCGAGGTGGATGCGCCAACGCGCGCGCGGATGCTGGCGCTGCTGCGCGACGAGGACGCCGCGCCGAAGGCGGTGGACGGCGAACTGGTGATCTGGCTGGCACCGGACGTGCCTGCCGTGCTGCTCCTGGCGCTGGAGGATGCAGCCGATGGCCCGCGGCAGGCTGCGGCTCTGGAGTCCTGCCTGGCGCTGGCCGGGCGGCAGTTGCAGCAATTGCTGGCACTGGCCGAGCTGCACGATTCGCACCGCCAGCTGGAGCGTTCGGAGAACCTGCAGCGGGCGCTGTTCGCGATCTCCGACCTGGCGGGCGCCGATCTCGACATGCCCGAGCTGCTGCGCGGCATCCACGGCATCGTCGGCACGCTGATGTATGCGGAAAACTTCTACATCGTGCGGCACGATCCCGAGCGCGGCATGACGCGCTTCCTGTACTACGCCGACACCGAAGACGCCGACGGCCCCGACATCGTGCGCGAGGAGTCGCTGGAGGCGATGCGCGGCTCGCTTACCTGGCACCTGCTGATCCAAGGGCGCCCGCTGATGGGCAGTGCGGAGCAGCTGGCGGCGCAGATCGACGGTCCGCTGGAGGTGGTCGGTCCGGACAGCGTGGACTGGCTGGGCGTGCCGATGCTGCGCGAAGGGCGCGTGCACGGCGCGCTGGTGGTGCAGAGCTATCGCCAGGGCATCGGCTATTCCGACGAAGACCGCGCGGTGCTGGGATTCGTCGCTCAGCACGTGCTCACCGCGCTGGAGCGCAAGCAGAGCAAGGACGAGCTGGAGCGCCGCGTGCAGCGGCGCACTCGCGAGCTTGCCACGGCCAATCGCGAGCTGCAGCAGGAAGTGCTGGAGCGCCAGCGTGCGGAACGCTTGCAGTCGGTGCTGTTCCGGCTCGCCGAGCTGGGCAACGCCGATCTCGACGAGGGGGCGTTCTACCGGCACGTGCATGCCGAGGTGGGCAGCCTGCTGGACGCGTCCAATTTCTACATCGCCCTGCTGGACGAGCAGCGGCAACGGCTGGATTTTCCGTATTACGTCGACGCCGGCGTGCAGAGCTCGTTCAGCCTGCCGCTGGAGCGCAGCCTCACAGCGTACGTGCTGCGCACCGGCCGGCCGTGGCTGGGCAGCCGGCGCGAGCTGGACGCCCTGGCGCAGGCGGGCGAGGTGGTGCCTCACCACATTGGCCGTCCGTCCGCCTGCTGGCTCGGCGTGCCGTTGCGTACGGGCGAGGCGGTGATCGGCGTGGTCGCCGTGCAGGGCTACGACGACGAGATGCGCTTCGGCGCCGCCGACCAGGAGCTGCTGGGCTTCGCCGCGCTGCAGATCGCCAACAGCATCCACCGTCGCCGTGCCGCCGCCGAGTTGTTGCAGGCCAATCTGCAGCTGGAACAACGGGTGGAAGAACGCACCCGCGAATTGCGCGATCAGGTCGCCGAACGCGAGCAGGTCCAGCGGCAGCTGCGCCACGAGGTGATGCACGATCCGCTCACCGGACTGCCCAACCGCGGCTTCCTGCGCGGGCGGCTGGGCGAACGGCTGGCGCGGCGGCCCTCGGGTGCGCCTTGCGCGCTGCTGTACCTGGACGTGGACCGCTTCAAGGTGATCAACGACAGCCTTGGCCACCTGGCCGGCGACGCTTTCCTGCAGGCGACCGCGAACCGGCTGCGCTCCTGCGTGTGCCCGCCGGACATGGTGGCGAGGCTGGCTGGCGACGAATTCGCGATCCTGCTGGATACCGTCGCCGAGCCGGTAGCGGCCGAACGCATGGCGCATGGCGTACTGCAGGCACTGCACCAGCCGCTGTCGATCGGCGGCCGCGAACTGGAGCCTTCCGCCAGCGTGGGCATCGCGATCGGCGACGGTCGCCATGATCAGGCCGATGCGCTGCTGCGCGACGCCGACATCGCGCTGTACCGCGCCAAGCAGCTGGGACGCGGCCGCTACGTGTTGTTCGACGAGACGCTGGCCAGGAATGCGGTGGACGAGCTGGCGATGGAGGTCGAGCTGCGCCATGCCCTGCTGCACGGCGAGTTCGTGCCGCACTACCAGCCGATCTTCCGGCTCGACAACGGCGAGGTGGTCGGCCACGAGGCCTTGCTGCGCTGGAACCATCCGCGGCGCGGCCTGCTGCTGCCCGACGACTTCGTGCGCGTCGCACAGGACTGCGGCCAGCTCGAGGCGATCGACTGGCAGCTGTTCGAGCGGGTCTGCGAGCGCATGACGCGGCCGGACGCCGGCGCCGGCTTCGTGACGGTCAACGTCTCGCCGCAGCACCTGCGCCACGCGGATTTCGACCGCCGGCTGCTGCAACTGCTCGAGCGCAGCGGGCTGCCGTCCGCGCGGCTGCTGATCGAGCTGACCGAGGGCGCGCTGCTGGACGACCCGGTGCTGGTGCGCGCCACCCTGGAGCGCCTGCGGGCCGCGGGCGTGCAGGCGGCGCTGGACGATTTCGGCACCGGCTATTCCTCGCTGAGCTACCTGCACTCGCTGCCGCTGGGCAAGTTGAAGATCGACCAGGTGTTCGTGCGCGAACTGGATGCAGCCGGCGGCGCCGGTGCCAATACTGTGGTGGCGGCGATCCTCGCGCTGGCCCGCGCGCTGGGCATCGGCGTGATCGCCGAGGGCATCGAAACCGCGGCGCAGCGCGATGCGCTGCTGGCGATGGGCTGCGAATTCGGGCAGGGCTTCCTGCTGGGGCACCCGGCCTCGTCGCCCTGTCGCGCCGCGGCCGGCGGGGTGACAGGGCGACAGGGTGGATCGGGGCGCTCCTAGCGCGTGCCGCGCACCACGATGGTCTTGCCGGAGACGTCGATCATGCCCTGCTCCTCCAGCTGCTTGAGCACGCGGCCGACCATCTCGCGCGAGCAGCCCACGATGCGGCTCACTTCCTGGCGCGAGATGCGGATCTGGGTGCCTTCGGGGTGGCTCATCGCGTCCGGCTCGTCGCACAGGTCGAGCAGGGTGCGCGAGATGCGGCTGGTGACGTCCATGAAGGCCATCCGGCTCACCTGGCGCGAGGTGCGCAGCAGGCGGTTGGTGAGCTGGGAGCCGATGGCGAACAGGATCTTCGGGCATTCCTCCTGCAGCGGGCCCTTCATCAGCTGGAACAGGCGCTCGTAGCTGATCTCGGCCATTTCGCACACGCTGCGCGTGCGCACCACCGACTCGCGCTGCGCCTGCTCCACGAACAGGCCCATCTCGCCGATGAACTGGCCGCGGTTGATGTAGGCGAGGATCAGCTCGCGGCCCTGCTCGTCCTCGGTGCACACCGCGAGCGAGCCGTCGATGACGTAATACAGCGTGTTGGCCGGGTCGCCGGGGCGAATGATCGCGGTCTTGCTCGGGTAGCGGCGGCGATGGCAGAGCGCGAGGAAGCGTTCCATCGAGGCCGGGTCCGGCGCGAAGGCGAGCGGTGCCTGGGAGCGTTCGAAGGCCTGTTGAAGCTGGTATTTGAGTAGCGCCACGGTATCTGGTTCCCCTTGGATCGGCCCCGCAGGCCTTTCCTGGGTTGGTGGCCTGCGTCGATCGGTTGTCTGCCACACGCCGTTGCCGGCAACGGATTCACACGGAACGCACGCAAGCGATGGAAACTCCCGCACCGTCCTGCCCGCCCGTCGTTGCGGACGGGGTTGCTGCACGGGATCGCCGCGGCTCGCTGCGGGTATCGGCCCCCGGATCATCCCCGATTTCCCCATTATGGCAAACCCGGATGGAATGACGCAGGTTCAGTTTTCCGGAATTTTGCAGCATACTTCGCAGTCTTTCTTTCGTTCGCGGCCGTGGGCCGCGGGCTGTTCGCCGGATTGGGGGAGACAAGGGTCCCCTCAATCCGAATTCCCGCGGGGACCCTTGGTGCTAACCCGCCTCATCTGCTGACCGTGATCCGGTCATGGAGAGTCGTCGTGGTCAAGCCGCTTCCGCGCCTGCGCCTGCAGGGCTTCAACAACCTCACCAAGGCGTTGAGCTTCAACATCTACGACATCTGCTATGCGGTGTCCGAGGAACAGCGTCAGCGCTATATCGAGTACATCGACGAGCAGTACGACGCCGACCGCCTTACCCAGATCCTCACCGACGTGGCCGAGATCATCGGCGCGAACATCCTGAACGTGGCCCGCCAGGACTACGACCCGCAGGGCGCCTCGGTCACCATCCTGATCTCCGAGGAGCCGGTGGTGGAGAAGCTGGGCCGCGATTCCATCGCGGGCGCCGTGGTGGCGCACATGGACAAGAGCCACATCACCGTCCATACCTACCCCGAGACCCACCCGCACAACGGCATCGCCACGTTCCGCGCCGACATCGACGTGGCCACCTGCGGCGTGATCTCGCCGCTGAAGGCGCTGAACTACCTGATCGACAGCTTCGAGTCCGATATCGTGGTGTGCGACTACCGCGTGCGCGGCTTCACCCGCGACGTGAAGGGCAAGAAGCACTTCATCGACCACAAGATCAACTCGGTGCAGGACTACCTGGCGCGCCACATCCGCCAGAAGTACGAGATGTTCGACGTCAACGTGTACCAGGAAAACATCTTCCACACCAAGATGCACGTGAAGGACTTCGATCTCGACACCTACCTGTTCGATGCCCACGCCGACGACCTCTCGTTCAAGGAACGCCAGCGCATCGAGTCGCTGCTGCGCCGCGAGATCGAGGAGCTGTTCCACGGCCGCAACCTGATGTGACGAAAAACCCGCCGGAAGGCGGGTTTTTCTTTGAAGCACACATCCGCCGAAAGGCGGCTTTTCTCCCTCTCCCCGCCGGGGAGAGGGTTGGGGTGAGGGGCGGGTGCTCGCGAAAGCCTTGCCTGAATCAGGCTCCCATCAGACCCGGTACGCCACCGTCTTCATCACCATCGAGCTGGCCTGCATCAGCTGCGGGATCGGGAATGGCAGGTCGATGCCGCCGCGCGCCTGCGCGTCCTGCCCGTGGCGCACCTCGTCGGTCTGCATCTGTGCCAGCACCACGCGCGAGCG
>DATEKS010000130.1:0-5860 GCA_035277325.1 Rhodanobacter sp. | reverse complement strand
CTGCTACTCGGCTACTTCCTGCTGTTGCACTGGTGGTTCGTGGCGCCGCTGCGCGGCATCGCCGCGCAGATGGGCGACCTGCGCGACACCCAGAGCCGTTACGCCGCCGCGATCGCCGAGAAGCCGCAGCTGCAGCAGCGCATCGCCACACTGGGCGCCGGCCAGGCCGCCAGCAGCGCTTTCCTGCCCGAGGACGACCCGAACACTGCCGCCGCCGACCTGATGCAGCGCGTGGTGGATGCGGTGGGCGCGCACACCGAGGGCGGCAGCTGCACGGTGACGCAGAAGATGCCGGTGCCCAACCCGCAGGTGACCTCGGGCGAGCCGTACCGCAAGGCGGCGGTCAGCATCAACCTCAGTTGCGACATCGAGCCGCTGGTGGGCGTGCTGCAGTCGCTGGAGCAGGGCACGCCCTACCTGTTCGTGGACAACCTCAACATCTACCGCAACCCGGTGGCGGCACGGCAGGGCAGCGCGCCGTCGCTGGAAGTGCAGTTCACCCTGTCAGGCTACGTGCGCCCCGGCGGTGCCGCGCCTGCAGCTCCGGCGCCGGCGCCCGACGCCGCCGCGGACGAGCCGGGAGCGACGCCGTGAACGCCGCCAGCCAACGCCGGCTGACCCCGGTCCTGGTGATCCTCGCGCTGCTGCTGGGCGTGCTGTGGCTGGCGCTGCTGGCCGGGTTCGGCCGCGGCGTGCACTGGAATGCGCCGCGCGCCACGAACCTGCCGTCCGCGTCCGCCAAGCATGCCGGCCTGCCGACGCCGCTGCCGTTGGCTGAGTTCGCGCCGGTGTGGCAGCAGTCGCTGTTCAGCCCAGACCGCAAGCCCGAGGCGCACGCCGCCAGCGGTGGCAGCAGCCTGGGCGACCTCGCGCTGACCGGCATCATCCTCACCCCGCAGCTGCACATGGCGCTGCTGCACGACAAGAGCGGCAACAAGGAGCTGCGCCTGCGCGAAGGGCAGTCGCTGCCCGACGGCAGCCTGAGCCTGGTCGAGGTGAAGCCGCGCTCGGTGATCCTCGATTCCGCGCAGGGCCGCACCGAACTGAAGCTGCCCGCCGGTGCGCCGATCGACGCCGCGAAGGCGGCGTCCGCCGCGGCTGAGCCCACGGTGGCCACGGACCCGATGGCTGCGCCACAAGGCGATGCCGGGCCCCACGGTGCCGCGACGGTACAGCGGGTGGTGCCGATGAGCCAAGGCGCATCGCGCCAGGCGCCACCCGCCTACACTCCGCAGCAACTCGACCGCCTGCGCAAACTCAAGGCCGCGATCCTGCAGCGCCGTGCCGCCGGCCAGGCAGCGAACCCCGAAGGAGCACACTGATCCATGTCCCGCCAGCACACCCTCGCGCATTCGCGGCCGCTAGCCCGCCTTCGATCCGGCCTGCCGCGCGTCGCCGCGCTGGCGGCACTGACCCTGCTGGCCGGCTGCGCCAACCTGCCACCGCGGCAGGACGACGCCTCGCTGCAACGCGAGGCGATGGCCGGCACCCACGCGCCGGTGCCGGCGCCGCTGCCGCTCAACAACGGCCAGACCACCACCACGAACGCCGCAGTGCTGCCGCAGATCAGCCGCGGCAGCGGCCAGTTCGTGCGGCCCACGACGCTGGCCAAGCCGCGTCCGGCGGTGTCCGGCGCGAGCGGAGTCACCTTCAACTTCGAGAACCAGCCGGTGCAGGCGGTGGTGAAGGCGATCCTGGGCGACCTGCTGAAGAAGAACTACACCATCGTGCCCGGCGTGCAGGGCAACATCTCCTTCTCCACCGCCGAGCCGGTGGACGCCAGCCAGGCACTGCCGATCCTGGAGACGCTGCTGTCATGGACCAACAATGCGCTGGTCGAGCGTGGCGGCAGCTACGTGGTGCTGCCGGCGAAGGAGGCGGTGGGCGGCAACCTGGTGCCCAGCCTCGGCGCGACGGCGCCGGCCGGCGGCCTGCAGGCCCGGCTGTTCCCGCTGCACTACATCGCCGCCAGCGAGATGCAGAAGCTGATCAAGCCGTTCGCGCGGGCCGACGCGGTGTTGCTGGTCGATCCCGCGCGCAACGTGATCGTGATGTCCGGCACGCCGGAGGAACTGGCCAACTACCAGCGCACCGTGCAGACCTTCGATGTGGATTGGCTGCGCGGCATGTCGGTGGGCGTGTTCAACCTGCAGCACGCCGACGTGGAACAGCTGATGCCCAAGCTGGACGAGATGTTCGGCTCCAAGGGCGATACGCCGCTGGCCGGCATGCTGCGCTTCATCCCGATCAAGCGCACCAACGCGCTGGTGGTGATCAGCACGCAGCCGAACTACGTGGACGAGGTGGGCAACTGGATCGCCCGCATCGACCAGGGCGGTGGCAACCAGCCGCAGCTCTACGTGTACGACGTGCGCAACATCAAGGCTTCTGACCTCGCGAAGTACCTGGCGCAGATCTACGCCAGCGGCAGCAGCGGCGGTGGTTCCGGCGGCGAAGTCGGCCCCGGCCTCACCTCCGGCACGCTGGGCAGCGCCGAGAATGCGCGCGGCGCGGCCAGCGGCATGGGCAGCACTGCTGGCAGTTTCGGCAGCAGCAACACCGCGGGGGGCTTCGGCAGCGGTAACACCACGGGCAGCGGGCTGGGCAGCCTGGGTGGCAACGGCATCGGCGGCATGGGCAACGGTTACGGCAACAACGGTGGCAACGGCACGGGTGGCCTGCAGGGCGGCGCGGCATCGTCCACCAGTCTCGGCAACCCCAATACAGCCAGCCAGGACCAGCAGTACGTCTCGCAGGACGGCAGCATCCGCATCGGCTCGGTGGACGCGAACAACCAGCTGCTGGTGCGTGCGCGGCCCTCGCAGTGGGCTGAGATCGAGGCGGCGATCAAGCGGCTGGACACCATCCCGCTGCAGGTGCAGATCGAAACCCGCATCCTCGAGGTGAACCTCACCGGCCAGTTCCAGTTCGGCGTGCAGTGGTACCTGCAAGGCCTTACCGGCAGCACCAGCACCACCGACAGCAATGGCAACGTGACGATCACTCCCGGTGAGCCCTATCGCCATCGCCAGGTGGCGCTGGGCGGCGGCGGCAACGCCTACGGCGGCGAGCCGTTGTTCTACTCCTTCCTCAACAGCAAGATGCAGGTCGCGGTGCGCGCGATGGAGGACAGCGGCAACACCAAGACGCTGTCCGCACCCTCGCTGGTGGTGATGAACAACCAGCCGGCGATGATCCAGGTGGGCAACAACGTGCCGGTGAACCAGAGCTACATCACGCCCGGCCTCGGCACCGGCAGCAATACCATCGGTACGCTGGGCCAGGTGCAGTACCTCACCACCGGCGTGATCCTCAAGGTGGTGCCGCGGGTGAATCCGGGCGGCCTGGTCTACCTGGACGTCAGCCAGGAAGTGAGCAACCCCACCACCCAGGACAAGAACGGCAACTACACCATCGCCGACCGCAGCATGCAGACCCAGGTGGCGGTGCAGAGCGGCCAGACCGTGCTGCTCGGCGGCCTGATCCAGCAGAACGAGGGCATCAACGACAACGGCGTGCCCGGACTCAACCGCATCCCGATCCTCGGTCGCCTGTTCGGCACCACCAGCCGCAACCGCGATCGCACCGAGCTGATCGTGCTGATCACCCCGCGGGTGATCCGCAGCAGCGAGGAAGCGCGCCAGATCACCGACGACTACCAGCAGGGCTTCGAATCGCTGAAGCCGCTGCGGGCGGCGCAACCGGCCGCAGCGCCGGCAAGCGCAACGCAGACGGCGCCGTTGCAGCATTGAGGCGGCCGGCTTGTGCAGCGGGGAACGTGTGGCTGGGACGCGGGACAGGAGCGCAGGGTTATCTGGGGCTATTGCAATGTATGTCAAAGCCATCACGCTCATTGCATCACTACTTCTTTTGCAGCCGGCGCTTGCGTCCAAGAAAGATCTGAGATGCGAAATCGGGCCAGTCCAGCGGATGTTCGGTCAGGCACTCTGGAATCTGTATGCCTGTAATGACTCAAAATCTATGGTGGCAGTCCCCGCCAATGCATCCAATGGCAGCACGGGTTATTTCTTAATAACTCCAAATGCTGAAAAAAATGGGCTTGTCGTGGTTGGTGAAGGGTGGGGTGAAGGCGAGAAATTCAAGCCCGTATTCGATGAGCTGAAGAAGATGTCACTGACAGATCTGTGGCTTGCAATTTCAATTGCTCAAGCTGCCGACACGACCAAGTCCAAGAATGGTCAATGATGCTGCCTGGTGGTTCCGTAAGAGACCTCCATCCAATCCCGTCGATATGATTTTCACGTCTTGAGCTTTTTGGCGCCTGCTGTCGGCGCTCCTGTTTTTCGCAAGCCATACGTTGCTGGTCAGTGCTGGCGATATCCGACTTTGTCGAACGACACCCCATAAGCAGTCTTGTTGTGCGCTGAGGTTGGCGCGGACCAAGGCATGCGCCGCACTTGGGGACCGCGTTCGTTCATCACTGTTGCCGGTGGTCGAGGATCGGCTGACATCAGCCGGTATCATCGGCGCGCCATGAGTTCTGCCGCGCCCACCTTTCCGATCACCCCGCTGCTCCACGAGATCCGCGCGTCGCTTGCAGCGACGCCGCGGCTGGTGCTGGAGGCGCCGCCCGGCGCGGGCAAGACCACTCAGGTGCCGCTGGCCCTGCTTGACGCGCCGTGGCTGCAGGGGCGGAAGATCGTGATGCTGGAGCCGCGCCGCATCGCCGCGCGTGCCGCCGCGCAGTTCATGGCGCGCCAGCTGGACGAGGAGGCGGGTCAGACGGTGGGCTACCGCATCCGCTTCGAAGCCAAGGTGGGCGCAGCCACGCGCATCGAGGTGGTCACCGAGGGCATCCTCACGCGGCTGATCCAGGACGATCCGGAGCTCGCCGGCATCGGTGCGATCCTGTTCGACGAATTCCACGAGCGCCATCTCGCCGGTGATCTCGGTGCGGCGCTGGCGCTGGACGTGCAGGCCACGCTGCGGCCCGATCTCCGGCTGGTGGTGATGTCCGCCACGCTGGACGGCGAGCGCATCGCGCGCTGGCTGGATGCGCCGCGGCTCACGAGTCCCGGCCGCAGTTTCCCGGTGCGCATCGAGCATCCGCCGGCGCGCACGCAGGAGGGCGTGGAGCATCATCTTGCCCGCGTGGCGCGGCAGGCATTGGCGGAGAACGACGGCGACGTGCTGGCCTTCCTGCCGGGGCGGCGCGAGATCGCGCGGGTGCAGGCGGCACTGGAAGAAGCCGTCGCGCGTGACGCAGCGCCTTCACTCCCCTCTTCCTCAGGAAGAGGGGTTGGGGGAGAGGGTGCGGGCGGAGACGAACGCCACGCTTCGCCCGCACCCTCATCCGCCCCTGTCGGGGCACCTTCTCCCAAAGGGAGAAGGGAGGGCACGCACATCGAAATCGTGCCGCTGCATGGCGAACTGTCGCTGGCCGAACAACAGTGGGCCTTGTCGCCTGCCGAACCAGGCACCCGCCGCATCGTGCTGGCCACCAACGTGGCCGAATCCAGCGTCACCCTGCCGGGTATCCGCGCGGTGATCGACGCGGGCCTCGCGCGCGAGCCGCGCTTCGATCCGAATTCCGGCTTCACGCGGCTGGAGACGGTGGCCATCTCGCAGGCCTCGGCCGACCAGCGTGCGGGCCGCGCGGGACGCGTGGCGGAAGGCACGGCCTATCGGCTGTGGCCGCAGAGCAGGCGGCTCGATCCCGCGCGCACGGCGGAGATCGCGCAGGCGGAACTCTCCGGCCTCGCGCTGGAGCTGGCCGCATGGGGCAGCGACACGTTGCCGTGGCTGGATGCGGCGCCGCCCGGCGCGCTGGCGCAGGCGCGCGAACTGCTCGCGAAGCTCGGCGCGCTGGATCGCGACGGCCGCATCGCCGCGCTGGGCC
>DATEKS010000129.1:0-3167 GCA_035277325.1 Rhodanobacter sp. | reverse complement strand
GGGCCAGGTGGCGGAGGTCTCCTCGCTTTCCATCACCCTCGGCATCGCGGCGGTGAGCGGCATCCTCCTCATGCTGCTGGCGATCCGCTACGTGAGCGACGGCGTGGGCGAGGAGGACGACACCACCCCCGCCCGCAAGGGCTGGGCCAAGGGCCCGCCGGCCGAGGCGCCGGGCGAGGACGGCCGCGTGGTGGTCACCGTCGAATACATGATCGACCCGGCGCGTGCCGCCGCCTTCCACGTGGTGATGCAGCAGACCCGCCGCGCACGCCTGGGCCAGGGCGCGATCGGCTGGGAGCTGCTGCACGACATCGCCGAGCCGGGGCGCTACGTGGAAGAGATCGTCGACGAGTCCTGGACCGAGCACCTGCGCCGCTTCCACCGCGCCACCGCGGCCGACATGGCGCTGCGCGACCGGCGGCTTGCCTTTCACCAGGGCGAGACGCTGCCGGTGGTGACGCGCTACGTGGTGCGGCGCTGATCCGCCCCCGTCATGGGGTGAAGCGCTCGACAGCTTCCTGAAAGCTCGGCCCCGGCAGCATGGAAGCCTTTCGAAGACCGATGGAGATGGTATGGACGCCTCCCCCACGCTGATCGACTGCGAAGGGTGGATGTGATGAGGGGGGCCTCGCAGTCGACGGCATCAAGTGCCAAAGTGGAAGTTCGACCGTAACCACTTCAGACGGAGGCCCCCGAAATGAATCGTACGACGTATGGCTTGGACATTGCAAAGAACGTGATGCAACTTCACTGGGTTGATGGCGAAACGGGCGAGATCGGGCGCAGGAAGCTCCCGCGAGCCAAGCTGCGCGAGTTCTTCGCACAGCGGCAGCCGGCGCGCGTGGCGATGGAGGCGTGCGGCAGTGCGCACCATTGGGCGCGCGAACTCGGCGGTCTCGGGCACCAGGTGGAGTTGCTGCCGGCGCGCCAGGTGCGTGCGTTTGTGCGCAGCAACAAGGATGACGCGGCCGATGCACGCGCGATCTGGCTGGCGGCGCAGCAATCGGATATTCGTCGTGCGCCGGTCAAGACCGTCGCGCAGCAGGCGGTGATGTCGCTGCACCGAACGCGCTCGCACTGGGTGAGCGTGCGCACGGCGACGATCAACATGCTGCGAGGCTTGTTGTACGAGTTCGGTGTCTGGCTGCCAGGCGGCAAGAAGGCCGGGCTCAAGACGATAGGTGCCAAGCGGGCTGAGATCGACGACCAACTGCCGCCACTGATGCGTCGGCTGGTCGACCTGCAACTCGAAGCGCTCAAGGACGTCGAGCGCAGCATCGATCAGCTCGACGCCGAGATCGCCGAGCAACAACACCAGCTTGGCACGGCGCGCACGCTGCGCGAAATGCCGGGCATCGGCGTGCTCGGTGCGACAGCGTTTGCCGCCACGCTGGGCGACGCCAGCGGCTGGCGCTCGGGGCGAGAGTTCTCGGCCAGTATTGGAATCGTCCCATCGCACAGCGGAACAGGCGGCCACACGCGCGTCGGACATCTGAGCAAGCGCGGCGATCCTTACCTGCGGACCCTGCTCATCCACGGCGCGCGGGCGGTGATCACGCACGCGAAGGTCAAGCCCGCATGGCTCGAAGAATTGCTACGACGCCGACCGCTGAACGTAGCGGTGGTGGCGCTGGCGAACAAGATGGCTCGCACGGCCTGGGCGCTGGTGGCGCACGGGCGGGCGTACCGACCGGAGTGGAAGAGCACTCCGCCAAGTGGCTGCGGCGCGCAAGCGCAGGTGGCTTAGATCAACAACCTGAGACAACAACCTATAGGAGTGGAAGCCGCAAAGAGTGCGTGAGTCGAGTCGATGAAGTGATGGTGAAGCGGTCGGACCGCGGGTCGGGTAAAGCTGAATCGTTGTCTGGGCAAGCCTCGTGCGAAGCCCGCGATGGAGATGAGCACCGACCCCGCGCATGACCATCAAGGCCAGCGGCGGGCTTCGGTCCGATCTGCACAAACAGGCCGGATATAAGACCGCAGTCATTACCGCCAGCCGGAACTTCAAGAGAACTCGCTTGCCACACGGGAGGCGTCCATATAAGCAGCGATGATGAACAAGACCGACCCCACGGCAGCGGCCCCCATCGAAGAAGCCATCGCGCCCAGCTGGTGCGTAGGCAGGGTGCGTGCCTGCGATGACGACGGCTTCGAGGTCGATTGCGGCGCGCTGCAGGCGAGGGCCCGGCGCGCGGCCAGCTGCCTGCTTGAACCCGCGCCAGGCGACAGCGTGGCCTGCCTGCGCGTGGCACCGAAGGAACTGTGGGTGCTCGCGGTGCTGCACCGCGAAGCGGCGCAGACGCAAGTGCTGCGGATGCAGGGCGATACGCGCATCGAAGTGGAAGAGGGCACGCTGCAACTGCAGGCGGCACGCATCGGGATCGACGGCCGGCAACTGCAGCTGACGGCGCACGAGGCGAAGATGGCGGTCGATTCGGCCGAGCTGGTCGGGCGGCACCTGCGCGTGACGGGCAGCGTGCTCAAGCTGGTCGGCTCGGTGCTCTCGAGCGTGATGGACCGCGTGAACCACTACAGCCGGCACTACCTGCGCACCACCGACGGCATCGATCGCGTGGCCGCGACGCACGTGGAATGCGAGGCGCGCCAGCTGCTGCGCCTGTCGGGCGAGCATGCGCTGGTCAATGGCGAGAAGCTGGTCAAGGCCCGCGGCGGCCAGATCCATTTCGGTTGAGGCCTGCCATGTTCGCCAACTGCCAGCTGATGGGCACCGACATGGGCTTCCCCGACGTCTGCATGACGCCGGCTGCGCCCTCGCCCATTCCCATCCCCTACCCCAACATCGCCATGGGTCCGATGGCGATCCCCAACGTCCCGACCGTGCTGGTCATGGGCGCGCCCGCGCACAACCTCGGCACCACCATCCCGATGACCAACGGCGACAACGCGGGCGTGGTGCTGGGCGTGGCCTCGGGCACGGTCATGGGGCCGAGCCGACATGTGACGGCGGCCTTCACGGTGCTGGTGCAGGGCATGCCCGCGACGCGGCTCACCAGCGTGTCGATCCAGAACAGCACCAACTGCCCCGGCGTGCGCACCGTGCCGAGCCAGACGGTGCTGGTGCTCCTCGCTCCCTAGGCCATGTCAAGGCTTGCGGCCCCACTCCTTCGCGATCTCCTCGGCGCTCTTGTCGGGCGGGAAGTAGCGCG
>DATEKS010000128.1:0-17584 GCA_035277325.1 Rhodanobacter sp. | reverse complement strand
CCAGCACCACGGTGCCGCCCTCGGCGACGCGGGGCAGCACGTCCAGCATGGCCCGGTCGAAGTCGTTGAAGGTCTGGGCGTCGAGCCGGCCGTGCAGGTGCAGGGTGGTGCGTTCGGGCGACTCGCTTTCAGTTTTCAGGTTGAACGTCATGGTCGTGCTCCGTACGTGCCGGGTGAAGGAAGCGCAGTTGCAGGTGGTTGCCCTGGTCGTCATGGCTGTAGCTGAGTTCGCTGGCCATGGCACGTACCAGGTGGATGCCCAGGCCGCCGATGCCGTCGGTATCGGCGATGTCGCCGGTGAGGGTCGGCATGGGCGCCTGCAGCGGGTCGAAGGGGTGCCCGTCATGGTGCAGTTCGACCAGTACGGCGTCGTCGCCCAGGCGCATGTGCAGGTCGATCGTGCGGTTCGCGTTGCCGGCGTGCCCGTGCTGCACCATGTTGACCATCAGTTCTTCCAGCACCAGGCGGATGTCATCCCGTACGGCGGTGGACACGCCCTGAGCGCGCAGCGCTGCGTCGCAACGCTCCAGCGTATCGAAGACATCGTCCATCGATGCTTTGATGCTCACGTCCAGCATGGGGACATTCCCGTCGACGGGGGCATGATGCCAGTTCAGCGCGAGGACGGTGATGTCGTCGGCCTGTCCTGCGTCGTCGGCGAAGCGATCCACCTCGGCCAGCAGCCCGTCGGCGAGCTCGGTAGCGGAGCGTGACGGGGATCGCTCGAGGCAGGCAAGCAGGCGTTCGGTGCCGAACATCTGCTGGGAGGTGTCAGTGGCCTCGGTGATGCCGTCGGTGTAGAGCAACAGGGTCTGGCCGGGCTGCAGCCGCAGCGTGAGGGCGGGGTAGCGCGCCTCTTCGTCCAGTCCGATCGCGGCGCCGGTGTCCAGCCCGATCAGCCGGGCGCCATCGGCGTCGCAAAGCACGGGCGGTTCGTGCCCGGCGCTGGCCATGACCAGCTCGCCGGTGAGCGTGTCGAGCATGCCGCACAGCAAGCTCACGAACATGCAGTTGTCGTTGTTGCGGCACAGTTCGACGTTGAGCATCGACAGCAGCTGCTGGGGCGACCGTGCCCGGGACGCCAGCGCTTTCGCGAGCGTGATGGTGCGCGCCATGAACAGGGCGGCGGGGATGCCCTTGTCGGACACGTCGCCGACCATCACGCAGAAGCGCCGCTCGCTGAGCATGAAATAACTGTAGAGGTCGCCGCCCACGGCGCGCGCGGGCCGGAGCAGCGCGTGCAGTTCGAAGTTTGCGCAGTGCGCATCCAGGTAGTGCTCGCCCGGCAACAGCGCCGTCTGGATCTGGTGTGCAATGCCCAGTTCGCTGGCGAGGCGTTGCTGCTCCTTCGCGTTGCGGGTCAGTTCCGCGATGTGCAGCGCCAGTTCCGTGCGCATGCGGTCGAAGGCATGCGTCAGTCGGCCGATCTCGTCGGGAAAGCGGGCAGGCGGCAGTTCGAAGCCGAGCTCGCCACGCGCCACGTGCTCGGCGCGCGACGCCAGGGTGCCCAGCGGGGCAAGGGTGCGCCGCGTCACCGCGAGCGTGACCACCGCCAGTGCCAGCAGGGCGAGCAGGCCCAGCAGCAGCACATGGGCGAATGCCCGCCGCACTCCGGCGTAGATCATCGCCTCCGGCATGGCCAGGCCGAAGCTCCAGTGCGTACCTTCGATCGGGACGAGGTAGACCCATACCGGCTTGCCGCCGGCCCTCGGGTTCTGTGCGATGGCCAGCCGCACGCGGACAACCTCATGCCGGGCCCATGCCTGCAGCAGGTCAGCCTGGCCACGTCGGCCGACCATGGTGGCGTTGTCGTGCGCGAGATAGGTTCCGCTGTCGTCCAGCACGAACGCATAGGCGCCGGCGGGCTTGTGCAGCTCCTTGAGGGTGTGGCCGAGCCAGTCGAGCGAGACGTCGGCGTTGACCAGGCCGATGGGGGCGCCGCCCCTGCTGATCGTGGCCGAGTAGTTGACCAGTTCGCGCTTGCGCGACTGGGAGTAGAAGTGCCGTTGCCAGCAGCCTTGCGGACAGCGCAATCCCGCCAGGAACCAGGGTTTGTCCCAGTAGTGGTTCGGGTCCCTGCGCAAGTCGCGCCAGCCCAGCGTGCCGTCATCCTGGCGGCTGACGAAGGGCGACGTCGGCGGGTTGTCCGCGGCGGGAACGAACGCCGCGGCGAGTCCGGAAAGGTCGGGATTCCGTGCGACGGCGTCACGCAACATGGCATCGGCGCCGTTGGGGCGCAGCACCATCGCGGCTGCGAGGGCCTGGGATGTGTCGGCCACCCGGGCCAGCCGCTGTTCGATCCGGTTGCCTGCTTCGTTCGCGAGCGCCGAGGCTTCCCCATGGGCTTGTTCCAGGACCTGCCCGCTCACCCGGTAGAACAGGGCGCCGCCGGCGACGGCCAGGACTGCCACGGAGCCGGCAAGGACCCATAGGGACAGCCGCGAGGCAATGCTTCGGAAAAGCATGACGAGTCCCCCTGCAGACGCAGCCATTCAGCCATGCGCGGCTCCGCTTCGGCAAGGAGTTGGACGGCTATTTGCGGGCTGCGTCAAACACGGGCCGCGGGAACGAGGCGAATGCGATGCCCCGACCGCTGTGTCAGGTCGCGCTGGCGTGGTCCAGCGCGGCGATCACGCCAGCGCCCAGCGTGAGCGAAAGCGCGCCCAGCAGTTCCTGCAGCTGCGGCACGCTGGTGGCGCTGGCGATCGGCGCGCTGATGCCGGGGCGGGCGATCAGCCAGGCCAGCGCCACTTGGGCGGGCGTGGCGTGGTGTGCGGCGGCCACCTCGTCCAGCGCGGCGAGCACGCCCAGGCCGTGCGGGTTGAGGAAGCGCTTTGCCGCGCCGCCACGCGCGCTGCTCTTGGCGAGGTCGGCCGCGCTGCGGTACTTGCCGCTGAGGAAACCGCTGGCCAGCGCGTAGTAGCAGGTCACGCCCAGGCCTTCCCTGCGCACCAGCGGTTCGAGTTCCGTCTCGTAGCCGGCGCGCGCGGCCAGGTTGTATTCCGGCTGCAGGCATTCGTAGCGCGGCAGGCCGTATTCCTTCGACACCGCCAGCGCCTCGACGACGCGGTCGGCCGTGAAGTTGGAGGCACCGATGGCGCGCACCTTGCCTTCCTCGATCAGCCGCCCGAACTCGCCCAGCGTTTCGTGCATCGGCACGTCGGCGTCATCCTGGTGGGCGAAGTAGAGGTCGATGCGGTCGGTCTGCAGGCGCTTTAGCGAGCCTTCCACCGCCGCGCGGATGTTGATCGGCGACAGGCCGGGGTGCTGTTCCCACTTCGCCACCTTGGTGGCGACCAGCACCTTGTCGCGCTTGCCGCCCCGCTTCAGCCACTTACCGATAATGGCTTCCGACTCGCCGCCATGATTGCCCGGCACCCAGGCCGGGTAGACGTCGGCGGTGTCGACCAGGTTGCCGCCGCCCTCGACGAAGGCGTCGAGCAGCTCGAACGCGCGCGCCTCGTCGACGCTCCAGCCGAACACGTTGCCGCCGAACACCAGCGGGGCGATGGAGAGTGGCGAGCGGCCGAGCGGGCGGTGTTGCATGGGAGCCTCCTGATGCGGATGCGGCCGGTGCGCCGCGGGCAACGGGTCAGCCGGAACTTTCGAACGCGGTCACGACGAAATGCCGGACCTGCGGCTCGAACTCCAGCAGATAGTCCCGGTCCTCGGGGTAATACCTGGCCTTGAGCAGGTCGTCGCCGGCGAAAGCGCGGATGCTTTCCTCCGAATCCCAGTGCGTCACGGTCATGAAGTGCGTGACCGCGGCCTCGTCGCGCCGAAGCACGGCGGCAGAGCGATTGCCGGCCACGGAACGGTAGTCCGGAATGGCGCGCCGCTCAAGGAAGCCCGCGTAGGCATCGGCCCTGGAGCGTGGCGTGATGCCGTGCCAGATGCGGCAGATCATGGGGTTCTCCCATGCAATGATGATCAGGGCGGCCTAGACCCAGACGTCGTTCCGGGCCGTCCGCTCGCTGGTCGCCTGCCCTGTGTTGACGACGCCGCGCGGCTCGACCAGCAAGACCTTGGCCTCGCCGTCGGCAAACGGCTTGTGCTCGACGCCCTTCGGCACCACGAACATCTCGCCGGCGGCGAGTTCCACGGCGCCATCGCGGAAGTCGATGCGCAGCCTGCCTTCAAGGACGATGAAGACCTCATCCGTTTCCGCATGGGCGTGCCAGACGAAATCGCCCTCCAGCCGCACGAGCTTGAACTGGTAGTCGTTCATTTCAGAGCCTGTTTACGGCCTCCGCATGGCCCGCGCGCAAACAGACCCGGCCCTTCGGGTTGCCTTGCCATGGCCGCCATGCGGCAGCGCGTGGCTTGACCTGCCAGCCAGGCAGGCGCTGCGCCACGCGCCACCACCTGACGGCCATGGCAAGGCAACGTGAGCTATGCGGAGGTCGTAAACAGGCTCTCAGCCACGACCCGGGGCTGCCATGGCTCGGCGAAGAGGGCGAACTTCTGCTGGAAGTTGATGGCCTGGTGGTCCATGGACGGTTCCGTCGACCATGCCGGCGCGGACGTGCGCCGGCCAAGTCGCTCAGGGCGAGTTGATGGGGAACAACCGGCGGGCGCCGCCGGCCATGGCACGCCACGAGCTGCGCCGGGCGTCGTCCGGCGTGGTCAGCTGCCGGAATGCACCGCGCAGGGTCAGTGGGCGCTGGTCCGCGCGATCCAGCTGGCGGGCGAGTTCGGGGGAATGCACATGGCCATGCTGCAGCAGCAGGCCGATGAAGGGCGAGCGCATGGTGAATTCCTTGCAAGTGGGGTGTGGGGACAGATGCAAGGTAAGGCGTTGCAGGCGCCCGAAAAAGCGATATCTTCGCAAGCCTGACTTGAAGGACATTCAAGATGACGCGGCTCTCGCTGGACCTGCTGCAGCAGTTCGTGCTGGTCGCCCGCCACGGCAAGCTCTCGCGCGCCGCGGAGCAGGCGCACCTCACCGTGAGCGCACTCAGTCATCAGATGCGCCAGCTGGAGGAGCGGCTGGGCCGGCGCCTGCTGGAGCGCGGCCCGCGCGGGGTGAGCCTCACCGTGGAAGGCTGCCGCCTGTTCGAGGCGGTGGGAGGGCACTTCGACGGCATCGAGCACGCGTTGATGCGCTACCGCGAATACCGCCACGACGCGCTGGCGCTGAGCGCCAGCCCCGGCATCATGTCGAGCTGGCTGGTGCCGCGGCTGCCGCGGCTGGTGGCGGCGCATCCGGAGCTGGAGCTCAACCTGCAGTCCAGCTCGACCCTGGTGGAGTTCGAGCGCGAACCGGTGGACTGCGCGTTGCGCTACGGCCGCGGCCAGTGGGAAGGCCTGCACTGCGAGCGGCTGTTCGGCGAATGGATCGCGCCGGTGGCCGCACCCGGGCTGGTGGTGCGCATGGGCGATGCCAGCCACGACGACCTCAGCGACTGGCCGCTGCTCGGCGATCCGCACCCGGCCGACCGTTGGCGCGACTGGTTCGCGAACTTCGGCGGCCGCTTGCCCGCGCGCCGCGTGGCGAATTTCGACAGCATCGATGCCGCGCGCCATGCGGCGCTGGAAGGCCTCGGCGTCGGGCTGGGCCGCATGGTGACCTCGAAGTCGCTGATCGACGCCGGCCTGCTGGTGGTGCTGGGGCGCAACTGCCTGCCGGTGCAGGAGGCGTACTGGCTGGTGTATCCGCCGCGCTCGCAGGAGCACCGCGGCCTGCAGAGTTTCCGCGAGTGGTTGCTGGCCGAGGCGGAGACCTATCGCGCGCAGATGTCCGCATGGGAGCCGGGCGTGCCGCTGACCGTTGCGTGACGCGCTGTTGGCGGCGCACGTTGCGTAGAATGCGGCTGCGCGGCCATCACGCGCGGTACATCATTTCTTCTATTGCGCTCCACCCATAAGGATTTCGTATGCAACGCACCGCCATCCTCGTCGACGGCGCCTTCTTCCTTGCCCGCTACCGCAAGGTATGGGGCGAGCGCGACGCCAACGACGCGCGCACCGTGGCCAAGACCGTGTTCGGCATGGCGCTGGAACACCTCAAGGCGCTCGACCGCCCGCGCGAATCGCTGTACCGCATCTTCTTCTATGACTGCCCGCCGCTGGACAAGACTTTCGTGCGTCCGGTAAGCGGTGACAGCGTGGATTTCGGCCGCAGCGGCGCCGCCGCGTTCCGCCGCGAGCTGCACGAGCAGCTGCGCCGCCAGCGCAAGATGGCGCTGCGGCTGGGCCGGCTCGCCGAGCGCGGCGAATGGAAGCTGAAACCCCATGCCATGCAGCAGCTGCGCGACGGCAGCCTGCACTGGGAAGCGCTCGGCGACGAGCACTACGAGCCGGACATGCGTCAGACCCAGGTGGACATGAAGATCGGCATCGACATCGCCGCGCTGGCCTACAAGCGGCTGGTGGACCAGATCGTGCTGGTGGCCGGCGACGCGGATTTCATTCCCGCCGCGAAGCTGGCGCGGCGGGAGGGCATCGACTTCATCCTCGACCCGATGTGGCAGGGCATCGCCTCGGACCTGCACGAGCACATCGACGGCCTGCAGTCGGTGTGCCCGCGGCCGTTCTGAATCTACGACGGCCGTCGATCACGCCGCACGCGCCATCCCGCATACTGGGCGGGCCGCATCCACCACAGGAGACATCCATGAAGCATCCACTGATCTTCGGGGCCGGTGCAGCGCTGCTGCTGACCATGGGCATGGCGACGACGATGCCCGTCCAGGCGCGACAGGCGACGCCGCAGTCCGCGGGCAAGCTGGTGCCGCCGGCTAGTGCCGAACGGCTCGACGCCGCCATCGCCGGCAGCTGGCGCACGCCGGCGAACCGCGCGCGCGACGTCTACCGCCATCCCAAGGCCACGCTGCAGTTCTTCGACGTGCGCCCGGACCAGACGGTGGTCGAAATCATCCCGGGCGGCGGCTGGTACAGCGAGATCCTGGCGCCGATGTTGCGCGACGGCGGCCACTACATCGCCGCCGTGGAAGCGCCGGCCGGTGGCGAGGCGAAGCGCAACGACGAGGTGCTGCGCAGGAAGTTCGCCGCCGATCCGGCCGAATACGGCAAGGCCCGCGTCGTCGAGTTCGATCCCAAGGCGCCGGTGTTCGGTCCGCCCGGCTCGGCCGACCGCGTGCTGACTTTCCGCAACGTGCACAACTGGGCGGAGGCCGGCACCGCGGAAGCGATGTTCAAGGCGTTCTTCGCCGTGTTGCGCCCGGGCGGCGTGCTCGGCGTGACCGATCATCGCGCCGCGCCGGGCGCCAGCCTGGCCGCGGTGGAAGCCAGCGGTTACCTGCCCACGGATTACGTGATCAAGCTCGCCACCGACGCCGGCTTCAAGCTCGCCGGCCAGAGCGAGATCAACGCCAACCCGAAGGACGACCGGAACCATCCGAAGGGCGTGTGGACCCTGCCGCCCACGCTGACCCTGGGCAACCAGGATCGCGCGAAGTACCTGGCCATCGGCGAATCGGACCGCATGACGCTGCGCTTCGTGAAACCGGCGGCCGCCGCCCACTGAGCCCATGCCGCGCCGGCCGTCGCCATGCTGATCGCGCTCAACAAGCCCTACGGCGTGTTGTGCCAGTTCACCAGCGACGATGGCCGGCCCACGTTGGCCGACTACGTGCGGCAGCAGGACGTCTACCCGGCGGGCCGGCTGGACCATGACAGCGAAGGCCTGCTGCTGCTCACCGACGACGGCCGCCTGCAGCACCGGCTGGCCGACCCGCGCCACAAGCAGCCCAAGACCTACCTGGTGCAGGTGGATGGCGCGATCGACGACGCGGCGCTCGCCGCACTGCGTCGCGGTGTGGTGTTGAATGATGGCCCCACCTTGCCTGCGCTCGCCGAGCATGCCGTGGAGCTGGAGTGGCTGTGGCCGCGCGACCCGCCGGTGCGTTTCCGCAAGGCGATTCCCACCAGCTGGCTCACACTCACCCTGCGCGAAGGGCGCAACCGCCAGGTGCGGCGCATGACCGCGGCGGTGGGTTTCCCCACGCTGCGGCTGATCCGCGTGCGCATCGGCGATTATGCGCTGGATGGCTTGGCCCCGGGCGACACGCGCATACTCGACCGATAGGTGCCGGAACGCGATGGCTCATAGCCCCTCTCCCCGTGGGAGAGGGGTTGGGGTGAGGGTTCGGGCGAAGCGCGGCGTGTCATCTCAAGCCGTGTGCGGCGCTTTGCTTCGGTCGTACCCTCATCCGCCCCTTCGGGGCACCTTCTCCCGCAGGGAGAAGGAAATGAATCGTTGCACCTCAGGTATCCGGCTGACCACAGAGGACAAGCATGGAGTTCAAGGACCACTTCTCCGGCCACGCCGCGCTTTACCGCGATGCCCGTCCGCTGCCGCCCGCCGACTGGTTCGACTGGCTGGCCGGGCAGGCGCCCGACCGCACGCTGGCCTGGGATGCCGGCTGCGGCAACGGCCAGGCCAGTCTGGGCCTCGCCGCGCATTTCGGGCGCGTGGTCGCCACCGACCCCAGCGCCACCCAGATCGAAGCGGCCGCGGTGCATCCGCGCATCGACTACTGCGTGGAGCCGGCCGAGCGCAGCACGCTCGCCGCGGGCAGTGTCAGCCTGGTCGGCGTGTCGCAGGCGCTGCACTGGTTCGACCTCGACGCCTTCCACACCGAGGTGCGCCGCGTGGCGAAGCCCGGTGCGCTGCTGGCGATTTCCGCCTACGGCAACTGCAGCGTGGGCCGCGAAATCGATGCGGTGGAGCGCCGCCTCTACGCTGACACCCTGGGGCCGGACTGGCCGGCCGAGCGCGCGCTGGTGGATGCCGGCTACCGCGACCTGCCGTTCCCGTTCGCGCCGGTGGGGGCGCCCAGCTTCATGATGCGTGCGGACTGGAACCTCGCGCAGTTCCTCGCCTACCTGCGCTCGTGGTCGGCCACGCAGCGGCACGCGAAGCGCACCGGGCGCGACGCGGTGACGGACGTCGCACCGGAACTGGCTGCCGCCTGGGGCGATTCCGCCACGGTGCGTGCGGTGCGCTGGCCGTTCTTCACACGCGTGGGGCGTGTGGGTTGAGGCTCATGCCGGGCTGAAGCCCGCCTACGGCAGGCCGAAGAACGCCTCGGCCGTCGCCGTGCTGTTGGCAGCGGTGACTTCCACCGGCTCGCCGCGGTCGCGCGCGACCTCCTCGCAGATGTGCTTCAGGTACATCGGCTCGTTGCGCCGGTGGCTGGGTTGCGGGCGCACGGTGCGCGGCAGCAGGTAGGGCGCGTCGGTCTCGATCATCAGCCGGTTTGCCGGGATCTCGCGCACGAACTCGCGCAGGTGGGTGCCGCGGCGCTCGTCGCAGATCCAGCCGGTGATGCCGATGTGGCAGTCCAGGGCGAGGTAGTCGCGCAGCGCCTCGCGGCTGTCGGTGAAGCAGTGCACCACCGCGGCCGGCACCTTGTCGCGCCAGCGGCGGAGCAGGGCGACGAAGTCCCCGTGTGCGTCGCGCTGGTGCAGGAACAGCGGTTTACCCAGTTCCGCCGCGATCGCCAGCTGGCGTTCGAACGCGTGCAGTTGCACGTCGCGCGGCGAGTAGTTGCGGTTGTAGTCCAGCCCGGTCTCGCCCACCGCGCGCACCGCAGGATCCTGCGCGAGTTCGCGCAGCCGAGCATCCGTGGCGTCGTCGTAGTCCACCGCATGGTGCGGATGCACGCCGGCGGTGGCCCACAGCATGCCGGGGTGCGCGTGCGCCAGTGCCAGCGCGTGTTCGCTACCCTCGCGCGAGGCGCCGGTGACGATCATCCGGCCCACGCCGTGCTCCCGCGCGCGCTGCAGCACGGCATCGAAGTCGTGGCGGAAGGATTCGTGGCCGAGGTTGGCGCCGATGTCGACGAGTGGCATGGGGAACCCGATGAAAAGCGCCATTGTCCCAGACTGGCGCAGGGCGGCAAATCGTTGGATCGGCGTGGGCTTGTTGCGCCGCGCTCGCCAGCCGCTCCGCCGATGTGTTACCTATGCGCGTTCGCCGTGCAGCTTCGGGGGAGGGGCACGGCCGGAGATACTTGGCAGTCGCGATTCACGAGCGGGGTGATGTATGTCGGCAGTCGTGCAGCCGGCGCGGGGCGAGGGAGCGGCAACGGTGGACGAACGCGAGGCTGCGGTGTGCGCCCTGCTGGTGGCGCGCGGGCGGTTGAAGGATGGCGACCTGGCGCGCGCGCGCCGGCTGCACGAGGAAGCCACCGAGGGCACGCTCACCGCGCTGCTGGCGCGGCTGGGCCTGGTCAACGAGCGCGAGCTGGCCGAGGCCTGGTCCGAACTGCTCGGCGTGCCGATGCTGGCCGCGCGCGACGCGCCGGAACTGGCGCCCACCGATCTCGATCTCTCGCTGCGCTTCCTCAAGCAGCAGCACGTGGTGCCGGTGAGCGACGGCGAGCACGGGCTGGCGCTGGTGATGGCCGACCCCGCCGATCCGTACCCGCTGCAGGCGGTGACGCTGGCGGCGGGGCGTCCGGTCGCGCTGCGCATCGGCCTGCGCTCGGAGATCGACGACCTGATCGAGCGCTACTACGGCAGCGGCCGCTCCGCGATGGGCACCATCGTGGAGAACATCGACGGCGGCGCCAGCGAAGTGGACGACGTGGAGCACCTGCGCGACCTCGCCAGCGAGGCGCCGGTGATCCGCCTGGTCAACCTGATCCTGCAGCGCGCCGTGGAGCAGCGTGCCTCCGACGTGCACATCGAGCCGTTCGAGAACCGCCTCAAGGTGCGCTACCGCATCGACGGCGTGCTGCACGAGGTGGAAGCGCCGCCGGCCAGTTCCACCGCGGCGGTGATCTCGCGCGTGAAGATCATGGCCAAGCTCAACATCGCCGAACGCCGGCTGCCGCAGGACGGCCGCATCCAGCTGCGCGTGCAGGGCAAGGAGCTGGACCTGCGCGTCTCCACCGTGCCGACCAGCTTCGGCGAGTCGGTGGTGATGCGCATCCTCGACCGCGAATCGGTGGTGTTCGACTTCGCCTCGCTGGGCTTCACCGACAGCTTCCAGTCGCGCTTCGTCGAGGTGCTGCAGCGCCCGCACGGCATCCTGCTGGTCACCGGCCCCACCGGCTCGGGCAAGACCACCACGCTGTACACCGCGCTGTCCAAGATCAACACGCCCGACGTGAAGATCATCACCGTGGAAGACCCGGTCGAATACCAGATCGAGGGCATCAACCAGATCCAGGCCAAGCCGCAGATCGGGCTGGATTTCGCCGCGGCGCTGCGCTCCATCGTGCGCCAGGACCCGGACGTCATCATGATCGGCGAGATGCGCGACCTGGAAACCTGCCGCATCGCGATCCAGTCCGCGCTCACCGGCCACCTGGTGCTCTCCACCCTGCACACCAACAGCGCGGCCGGCGGCATTACCCGCCTGCTCGACATGGGCGTGGAGGATTACCTGCTCGGGTCCACCGTCAACGGCATCCTGGCGCAGCGCCTGGTACGCCGGCTCGATCCGGAGACGGCGGTGCCCTACGAGCCCTCGCCCGAGGTGATCGCGCAGTTCGAGCTGGAGAAATATGCGGGCGGCAAACCCATCCGGCTGTGGAAGCCTGGTTCCAGCGCGGCCAATCCCAGCGGCTATCGCGGCCGCCAGGCGATCATGGAGTTCCTGGTGATGAGCGACCCGCTGCGCCGCCTGGTGATGCAGCGCGCCGACGCCGGCGAGATCGAGAAGCAGGCCCGCGCCGAAGGCATGCGCACCATGTACGAGGATGGCATCGCCAAGTCGCTCGCCGGCGTCACCACGCTGGAGGAGGTGCTGCGTGTCACGCAGGAGGGTTGACCCGCTCTTTCCCTCACCGCGAGGAACAAACCCCTCTCCCCTTTGGGGGGAGGGCTGGCGTGAGGGGCGGGTGCTTGTCCTGAGGCGTGTCCAGAGCGGACTCGAGGCAAGAGTGACCCCTCACCCCAACCCTCTCCCCGGCGGAGAGAGGGGGCAAACGTGCCGTGCGGGTTCGCATGCGTTTGAGTCGGTCGTGGCTCGGGGGCATCGGGTCACATGAGCCAGTTTCGATATCGAGCCGTCAGCGAAGCCGGCGAACTGCTGCAGGGTCAGATGGAGG
Organism: Rhodanobacter sp.; assembly: GCA_035277325.1. Classification (GTDB taxonomy): domain Bacteria; phylum Pseudomonadota; class Gammaproteobacteria; order Xanthomonadales; family Rhodanobacteraceae; genus Rhodanobacter_A. The sequence continues at coordinate 5,558 of DATEKS010000128.1, read as the reverse complement.
CGACCAGCGTCGACGAGGTAGTGGCGCGGCTGCAGGACCAGGGCCACACGCCGCTGGAGGCGCAACCGGCCGATGCGATGGGCGGCGGTTCCGGCTTCGCTGCGCTGTTCAAGCGCGGGCCGTTCACCGGCGACCAGCTCGCACAGTTCACCCACCAGCTGGCGACCCTGCTTGGCGCAGGCCAGCCGCTGGACCGCGCGCTGGGCATCCTGCTCGACCTGCCCGAGGGCGAGCGCGCGAAGAAGCTGATCGAGCGCGTGCGCGACCGCGTGCGCGGCGGCATGCCGCTGTCGCAGGCGCTGGACGAGGAACACGGCGTGTTCCCCAAGCTGTACATCGCGCTGGTGCGCGCGGGCGAGGCGGGCGGTTCGCTGGAGGAGACGCTGCGCCGGCTGGCCGACTACCTCGAACGCTCGCAGCAGCTGCGCGGCAGCATCGTCAATGCGCTGATCTACCCGGCCTTCCTGCTGGTGGGCGTGCTGGGTTCGCTGGTGCTGCTGCTGGCCTACGTGGTGCCGCAGTTCGTGCCGATCTTCGAGGACATGCAGGTGCCGCTGCCGTGGATCACCGAGGCGGTGCTGGCGCTGGGCCAGACGCTGCAGTCGTGGTGGTGGCTGATCCTGCTGCTGCTGGTCGGTGGCGGCGTCTTCTTCCGCATGCGCCTGCGCGAGCCGGCGACGCGGCTGGGCTGGGACGCGCGCGTGCTGCGCATGCGCGTGGCCGGCCCGCTGCTGCTCAAGGTGCAGACCGCGCGCATCGCCCGCACGCTGGGCACGCTGCTGAAGAACGGCGTGCCGCTGCTGGGCGCGCTGTCCATCGCGCGCCAGGTCACCGCCAACCGCGCGCTGGACGCGGCGCTGCTGCAGGCGCACGAGCAGGTGAAGGAAGGCTCCGGGCTCAGCCTTGCGCTGGGGCAGTCGAAGGTGTTCCCGCGCCTCGCACTGCAGATGGTGCAGGTGGGCGAGGAAGCCGGCGAGCTGGACGGCATGCTGCTCAAGGTGGCCGACACCTTCGAGCTGGAGAGCCGCCGTTCCATCGACCGCCTGCTCGCCGCCCTGGTGCCCGCGCTCACCGTGGTGATGACCGTGCTGGTGGGGTTCATCATGGCGGCGATCCTGCTGCCGCTGCTCAGCCTTACCAGCAACATCCAGTAGCACGATTCCTCATTCCGACAGCCACGAGGTCATTCCATGCAGTACAGACATATCCGCCACCTTCGCCGCTCGAGTGGCTTCACACTGCTGGAAATGCTCGCGGTGATCGTGCTGATCGGCATCGTGGGTGCGGTGGTGGTGACCCAGGTCGGCAAGAACATGGACAAGGGCAAGTACGGCGCGGGCAAGGCGCAGCTCACCACGCTCAGCCAGAAGATCGAGAACTACGCGCTGGACAACGGCAGTGCGCCGCCGCAGCTGCGGGATCTGGTGACCAAGCCCGCGAATGCATCCAACTGGCAGGGTCCGTACGCGAAGGAATCCGAGCTCAAGGATCCCTGGGGCCACGACTTCGGCTACAAGGCCCCTGGCAACCACGGCAACTTCGACCTGATCTTCTACGGCCGCGACGGCAAGCCCGGCGGCGACGGCTACGACAAGGACGTGGGCAACTGGCAGTAAATCCATGCACCTTGCGTCGCCACACGTGTCCCGATTCCCTGCCGCTCAGGCAGGCGCAGCGTGGCGGCGCGGCTTCACGCTGCTGGAAATGCTGGTGGTGATCCTGCTCATCGGCATCGCGGCGGCGGCGGTGGCGGTGGCGGTGACCCAGGGACTGGCCAGCGCGCGCATCAACGCGGCCAGCGGCGAGATCGCCGCCGCGCTGCGTGCCACCCGCGCGCAGGCGATCGTGCAGGGCAAGGAGCAGCATTTCGACGTGGACATCCGCGCCGACACGTACAGCGACGCGAAGCGCAAGGACGTGCGCCTGCCCAAGGGCTTGAAACTGTCCATCACCAGCGCCCTGGAAGACCGCCCGGACCAGCATACCGGGCGCATCCGCTTCTTTCCCGACGGCAGTTCCACGGGCGGTCATATCGTCCTGCAGAGCGGCCAGCGCCAGTGGCGCATCAACGTGTCCTGGCTGACCGGGCAGGTTGCCGTGGTCGACCGGGTGGCGGCGCAATGAAACGCCAGCGCGGCTTCAGCCTGCTCGAAGTGATCGCCGCGATGCTGCTGCTGGCGATCGCGTTCGCCGCGCTGATGAAGGTGGCCGGCGGTGCGATCGCGCTGTCACGCAACGCCGCGGCGCACGACGAGGCGGCGCTGTGGGCGCGCAGCCTGCTCGACAGTGCCTACGTGACGGAACCGCTGCAGCCGGGCAGCCGCTCCGGCAAGTTCGACAACGGCTACCACTGGCAGCTCGACGTGGTGCCGTGGAATCCGCCCGGTTCGCCGCCGCAGGGCGCCATGCTGCAGCTGTACCGGCTCGATCTCGCCGTGAGCTGGGGCAGTCGTGCGCATCCGCAGGTCGCGCGCTTCAGCACCTTGCGCCTCGGCGGTCCGCCGACCCCGGGCGGCAACGCGCCATGAAGGCGCAGCGCGGCTTCACCCTGATGGAAGTACTGGGCGCGCTGGCCCTGCTGGCGCTGCTGCTGGTGGGCGTGTACGGCGGCGTGCGCAGCGCGATCCACGGCGTGCGCTCGGGCAGCGCGGCGATCGCGCGGATCGACCAGGTCGGTTCCGCCCAACGTTTCCTGCGCAGCGAACTGGCTCAGGCGCTGGCGCAGCCGATCGGTCGCGACGACCAGGGGCAATCGGTTTTCTTCAGCGGCAGCGAGCATGAGATGCGCTATGCCGCGCCGTTGCCGGGCTATCTCGGCAAGCTGGGTTCGCAGCTGCAGGTGCTGCGCCTGGTGAGCGATGGCAAGGGGGAGTCGAGGCTGGAGCTGAGCCTTGCGCTGCTACCGCCAGACGGGCAGCCGCCGAAACCGCTGGGCAAACCCCAGGTGCTGCTCGACCACGTCAAGGCCGGCAGTTTCAGCTACCACGGCCGCGATGCGCGGAACCAGATGTTGCCGTGGGCCGACAGCTGGGCAGACGGACGGCGCCTGCCGCAGCTGGTGCGCGTGCGGCTGCAGCTGCAGGGCGGCTACGACTGGCCGGAGCTGGACGTGCCGTTGCGGGTCGATGCGTCGGCCGTGGTCGGCCGGGTCGGGCTGTTGCCGGGCAGCATGCCCTTCAACGGGGGGGGGCGATGAAGCGGCGCACGGCCCAGCGTGGCGTGGCCCTGCTGCTGGTGCTGTGGGCGTGCACGCTGCTGGCGATCCTGCTCGGCGGCTATGCGGTGCTGGCGCGCACGCAAGCCCTGCAGACCCGTTACCAGTTCGCGCAGACGCGCGCCCATTACGCGGCGGAGGCGGGCGTGATGCGGGCGGTCTATGCGGTGCAGGATCCCGTCGTGACGCGGCGCTGGGTCGGCGATGGCCGCGTCTATCCGTTCCGCTTCGACGATGCCGCAGTCAGCGTCACGGTGACTGGCGAAGGCGGCAAGGTCGATCTCAACGCCGCCACGCCGGAAGTGCTGAAGGGTCTGTTCCATGCCGGTGGGCTGGACCAGACCGCCGCCGGCAAGCTGGCGGCGAGCGTGGTGGCCTGGCGGAGCTTCCCGGGCGCCGGCACCGACATGACGCGCGATAGCGCAGCCTACATGGCCGCCGGCCGCGATTACGGCCCGCGCCACGGCCCCTTCGCCAGCCTGCAGGAGCTGCAGCTCGTGCTGGGCATGACGCCGGCGCTGTACCAGCGCATCGAGCCGGACATCACCCTCTGGTCGGGCCAGGCCATCCCCGATCCGAATACCGCACCGCCGCTGGCACTGGCGGCGATCCCCGGGCTCGATCCGCAGCAGCTGCAGGCACTGAAGGCGGCACGGGAGCGGAACAGTCGCGAGGCCGCGCCGGCCATCGGCGGCGGGATCACGCATAGTATTCGTGCGGAAGCCGTGCTGGCCGACGGCACGCGCGCGGTGATCCGCGCCACAATACGCTTTCAGGTCGGTGGAATGGGAGCGCAGCCGTACAAGGTATTGCGCTGGCAGGAGGGAGACGGGGAATGAGTGCTGCGATGCAGTCGCTGCGGCCACTGCTGGAGGGATGGCGCCGCGGCTGGCGCGCTTCGCCCTTGCCGGCGTTCTTCGCCTGGTGGGGTGGCGAGCTGGCCACGCTGTTGCCGCCGCGCTGGCGCGCCGCGCTGGCCGATGGCGCTGGCTGGCACCTGCTGCAGCGGGTCGACGGCGACTGGCGGCTGCGCCGCATCGGCCAGGCCGAGCCGCTGGCGCGCTGGAGCGACGAGCTCGATGCCGCCGCACAACAGGCTGCGCTGGCCGCCGCGTGGCAGGGCACCGACCCCGAGGATCGCCGGCTGGCCCTGCTGCTGCCAGCCCACGCGGTGCTGCGCCGCGTGCTGCAGCTGCCCGTGGCCGCGCGCGGCAAGCTGCACCAGGTGGCGGGCTACGAAATGGATCGGCAGACCCCGTTCAGTGCCGCGCAGGTGTATTACGCAGTGCGCGAGCTGGCGCAGCCGGCCCCTGCCGGCCGCTGTGCGGTGGAATTGCTGGTGGTGCGGCGCGACGCGCTGGATCCGCTGCTGCTCCGGCTGCGCACGCTGGGCATCACGGTCGATGCGGTGGACCTGCCGCAGGACGCCGGCCGCCTCGGCATCGATCTGCTGCCGCCGGAACAGGCCTCGCATCGCACGCGACCGCGGTTGCGCCTGAACCTGATGCTCGCGGCCGCTTGCGTGCTGCTGCTGCTGCTGGCGATGGGCAGCTGGCTGCATAACCGCGAGAGCGCGCTGGCGCAGATGCAGGCCCAGGTGGAGGCGATGCGCGGCGAGGCACAGCAGGTGGCGAACCTGCGCAAGCAGCTGCAGGACGATGCCGGCGCGGCCGGCTTCCTCGCGCAGCGCAAAGCGCAGCGTGCCACCGTGCTCGGCGTGCTGCTCGATCTCACCCGGCGGTTGCCGTCCAGCGCCTGGCTGGAGCGTTTCAGCCTCGACGACAACGGCCAGATCGGCTTCCAGGGGCAGAGCCCGCAGGCGGCGAAGCTGCTCGACCTGCTGAAGGGTTCGCCGCTGCTCGACAACGCGAACTTCCAGGGCAGCATCCAGTCCGATCCGTCCACCGGCAAGGAGCGCTTCTACATGGTGGCGCAGCTGCACAAGCCGGCACCGGAACATGCCAGGGGCGAACAGGGTGGCGACAAGGCCGATCAACCGGCCAGCGGCGGGAGTACGCCATGAAGCTAGAGCCTGTTCGTGGTCTCCCCATGACCCGCGCCGGGAGCTGTTTGCGCGCAGGCCAAGGAAGAACGAGGAAGTGGACGTCCGTCCACGACCGAGTGATGACGCCGGCATGTGGGCAAACAGACCCGGCCCTCCGGGTTGCCTTGCCGTGGCCGCCATGCGGCAGCGCGCGGCTTGGCCTGCCAGCCAGGCAGGTGCTGCGCCACGCGCCACCACCTGACGGCCACGGCAAGGCAACGCGGGTCATGGGGAGACCATGAACAGGCTCTTGAAACTCACTCCGCGCGACAGCCGCATCGCGGCGCTAGGCCTGCTGCT
>DATEKS010000127.1:0-5205 GCA_035277325.1 Rhodanobacter sp. | reverse complement strand
GCCAGCGGCGACCAGGGCGCCGCCGAGCAGCAGCGTCGGGGCGAGGCGCGAAAAGCGTGGGCGGTTCATGGCGGTTCCTCGCTTGGCGCCGATGGGGCTCAATGCGCTGTGGCCGGCGGGCTCGCGGACTTTTCGGCATCGTCGTTGAGCAGCTGGTGCAGCTTCAGGTACACGCCGTTGGTCCAGCCGAAGCCGATGACGTTGGCGGTGTAGCCCGCGCTCACTTTCACGTCGGCGTTGCCGAGCGCCATGTTGTATTTCTCGCGGATCGTGCCGTCGCTGGCGAAGCCGCGATCCACGGTGGCCATGAACTTGCCGGCGAGGCGGCGCGCGTCGTCATGGAAGCCGTAGGCGTCCAGGCCGGCGATAGTGAGCCAGTTCGTCGGTGCCCAGCCGAACGGTGCGTCCCACTGGACGCCGGTGGCGCGCGTGCTCATGGCCAGGCCGCCGCGCTGTTCGAACAGTGCCAGCTTGCCGCGCAGCGCTTGCGCCTGCTTGGCGGAGGCCGCGCCGGCCCACAGCGGATAGAACATGGTGAGGTAAGGGTCGGTGGAAGGCTTGCCGGCGACGAGGTCGTAGTCCATGTACCTGCCCTGCGCGGGCTGCCACAGGTACTTGTCCATCGCCGCCTTGCGGGCCGCCGCGGCCTGCTGCCAGCGCGTGGCATCGGCCGTCTTGCCGAGCGCGGTGGCGAAGTCGTGCAGGTCGCGTTCGTAGCGGTAGACCAGGCTGTTCAAGCCGACCGGCGCGTAGTGGTGGGTGGAGCCGGCGAACGGGCCGAAGTGGAAGTCGGTGTCGAAGCCCGATTCGCGCATCGCGCGGTCGCCGAGGTAGTAATCGGCGGTGAGGCGGTAGCCGTCGACCCACGCATCGGCGCAGGCCTTCGATGCCGTGATGTCGCAGCTCGTGGTCTTCAGTCGTGCCGCTTCGGCGGCGTCGGGGTGTTGCGAGGCCTTGAGGAGATAGCCGGGGTCTTCCGCGCGATGCGCCAGCAGCCAGCGGATCACGCCCTGGTAATAGCTGGCGTCGTGCGCTTCCAGCACCGGACCGTGGCCGTAGTCGAAGTAGCGCGCCAGGCCGGTGTCGCCGGCGCGGTGCTCGGGGCGCGTCCACAGGTCGTGGTTGCGTACCGCCAGCGGGTAGGCCTGTGCCAGCCAGGCGCGCTTGTCGGCCTCGTCGCGGAAGCTGGCGGGATCGGCCAGCAGCGCGGCCATCATCGCGCCGAGGAAGGGCGGCTGCGAACGGCTGAGGTAGTAGCTGCGGTTGGCGTTGAGCACGCCGCCGTAGTGCTGCACCTCGAACAGCGCGTTGTCCACCATGTCGCGCGCCAGCCCCTCATGATGGTCGGCCAGCAGGCCCAGCTCGATGAAGTAGCTGTCCCAGCCGTACATCTCGTTGAAGAAACCGCCGGGCACCACGTAGGGATGCGGCAGGTAGAGCAGGCCCTGCACCGGCAGCGTGGCCGGGTCGAAGCCGCCGAGCTGGCGTATCGGCTGCGGCAGCCGGCGCACGTCGACGCGGCAGGTCTTCGCGATGCGCGGGAGATCGGCCGGCATCGGCAACTGCTGCGGAAGGTAGACGGCCAGCTGCGTGTCGCCCGGCCCCTTGCCGAAGGCGGAGCAGTCGTCCATCCGGCGCGTGAGCGTGGGCCATGCATGGTGGATGTAGTCCAGCGTCTTTGCGGCATCGGGCGTGGCCGCGGAGGCCAGGGGCGCGGACAGCAGCACGAACAGGGCGGCGGCGAGGCGGGTGCGGATGTTCATCGGTGCGGGTTCCCGGTGGATGGCGTGGCGGTCATCGACAGCACGGGCTTGCCGTTGGTGCCGCGTCGCACGGTGATGTCGTAGTGCCGGCCGCGGAAGCTGAGGTTGCGCAGCGTCAGCGCGCTCCAGCGCGCGGGCAGCATTGGTGGATAGGCAGGCACCAGTCCCTTGGGCTCGATGCGCAGGCCGGTGAAACCGTAGAGGATGTTCTGCAGCATGCCGCCGCTGGCGGTGAGGAAGTAGCCGGTGTTGTTGTTGGCGGTCTCGGTGCGCACGTCGAACGGCGGTTTCACCACGTGCGCGCGGAGGTTGCGCTCGAACCACCTGTTGGCATCAGCGATGTCGCCGGCGGTGGCGGCGGCGATCGACAGCGGGGCGAGGCCCATGCTGTTTGGATCGCGGCTCGAATGCTCGATCGGGCCCAGCGCATAGGCGTAGTCGCGGCGGCGCACGGCCTGGTCCATCGGCAGATCCAGCGAAGGCAGCACGAGCATCGGCAGCGAGCTGCCGCCCCAGGTGTCGCGGTTGTGCGGCACGGACGGGTCGAAGTCGAGATGGTGCCTGTCCTTGTCGGAGAACGGCAGGTACAGGCCATCCGCGACCTTGGCCCAGCGCGGGTCGGGCGGCGCGCCGACCACGGCCGCCGCGGCCGTGGCAATGCGCAGCGCCTTGCGCGCCGCGGCATTGGTGTAGGTGTCGTTGGGCACGTCGCTGTAGTCCTCGTCTACCGAGGTGACGTGCTCGATTTCCCAGCGCTGTTTCGCCGCGTTCCAGGTGGCGCGGCTGGCCCAGAAATCGGCGACGGCGCGGATCACCGGCCAGCCGTGCTGCCGCAGCCAGTCCTTGTCGCCGCTGGCGAGCCAGTACTGCCACTGCGCGATGGCGACGTCGGCATTGACGTGGATCTCGCGCTCGTCGAGCACCTGGGCCGAATGCGGCGTCTGCGAGCTGCCATCATCGGGACCGGCCTCCCACGGATACATCGCGCCGCGCAGTCCGCGCGCACGGGCGCGCGCCTCGGCCGCCGGCAGCGTGCGGGCGCGGAACGCCACCAGCGACTTCGCGCGCTGCGGGTGCAGCAGGAGCAGGGCGGGGAACACCCAGGTGTCGCTGTCCCAGAACACGTGCCCGGCGTAGCCCGGCGTCATGCCGCAGCCGCCGGTGGCCCACGCGGTGTCCGGCGTCACGTTGGACAGCAGGTAGTAAAGGTCCGCATGCACGATGCGCTGCGCGTCGGGGGCGCCGTCGATCACCACGTCGGACTTCCACAGCGCGTGCCAGGCCTCCCGCTGCGCGCGCAGCAGCGAGTCGAAGCCCTGTTCGCGCGCCTGCACGGCCAGCGCGAGATCGGCTTGCGCGTCGCCGCCCCAGCCTGCGCGCGAGACGGCGACGAACTTGGCGAAGCTGTAGCGATGGTTTTTCTGCACATCGACCACCACGGCCAGCGCGAGCCGCAGGCCGTCGCGCACCACCCTGGCCGAGACCGGATGCATGCCTTGCGGCAGCGACACGGCCACGGCCTCGGCCATCGTCGCGCTGTTCGCGGCGCGGCCGTCGAGCCACAGGGTGAGCTGCGCGGCATCGCCATCGTGGGTCAGCACTTCGGTGGTGCCGGGGTACCACAGCGCGGCGCGATCCGGCGTGGCGGGCGCGACGGGTTCCAGCTTCAGGTGGTACTTGTCCAGTTCCCGGTGCATCTCCGCATCGGTGATGCGGGCCAGCGCGAAGCGCGGCTGGTGCGGCGCCCAGGCGTCCAGCGCGAACGACAGCTCCACGCGGCCATCGAAATGTGGCATGAGGGTGAGCTGGCTGCCGGCGAGGTGGGGCGAGGCCTGGCTCACCAGCGAGAGGACGTCGACATCGGTGCTGCGTTCGCCGTCGCGGTAGGCGTAGCGCGTGGCCAGCGTGCCGTCGTGCATGTCCAGCGTCTGCGCGTAGTCCTGGAAATGCGCGGCGTCCAGCGGCGCGGCGTTGAGCCAGGCGCCGTCCCCGGCGCGGTAGTCGATGCCGCTCCACGCGGGCACGACGGCCGGGCGCGCCATGTCGCCGGGCGTGCGGTCCATGAAGGCGACGAGATAGGCCGGCGCATCTTCGGTGCCGCGCGGCGCGGTGAGCGTGGAGGCGTAGCCGTTGCCCAGCTGCCCGGGAAAATAATTCGCCCAGTCCGCGGCGCTGGCCTGCAGCACGAAACTGTCGTCGGTGGCGGCGAACGCAGGCGCCACCGCGAGCGCGAACAAGACCGCGACGATGGCAACGCGCTTCATGCGGACGCTCCCGGCACGGCGTCGAACGCCACGGTCAGCCGCGCCTGCTCGCTGCGGAGCGGCACGGTGCCATGCCAGACATAGGAGGGGAACAGCACCAGCATGCCGGGCTCGGGGCGCACCATGTGCTGGGCGTGCAGCGGCGGCACGGTGAGGATGCCGGGCTCGCCGAAGGCGAGGCAGCCGTCGTTCGTGCCGCTGCCGGCCATATTCCCGGGCAGGTCGATATAGCAGGCCGAGGAGATCCAGCCGCGCGGGTGTACGTGGTTGGCGTGGAAGCCCGCGCTGCGCAGCCGCACCGACCAGCTGCCGTTGTAGCGGTAGCTGCCGCGATTGCGCCGGCGCAGCGCGTCATCGCCCTGGCCGAGGTAAGCCATGTAATCGCGGATCGGCGCGTCGAAGGCCTGGAACAACGCGCGGATCACCGGGTCGGCGTGGCGGGCCAGGTCCTCGGTGGTCTCGGTGCCGTGGCGCAGCGACTGGAACAGCAGCGGATGGCCTTGTGGATCGTGCAGGCGTTCCAGGCTGCGCTTCAGGTCGGCGAGGAAACCGGCGAGGCTGCTCCAGCCGGCGGGCGTCTGCAGGCGGTAGGGCTGCACCAGTTGCGCGTAGTCGCAGTACGCCGCGTGGCGCGGGTCGCCGAGCAGGCGCCAGGCGGTGGTCTGCAGCGCGATGAGGTACTGGTCGTCGGGCGCATCGGCAAGCAGGATCTCGCACTGTTCGAGCGCGCGCGCGGGCTCGCCGGTGCCGAGCAGGGCGGCGGCGAGCAGGCTGCGCGCGGCGGTGGTGGAGGGCGAGCGCTGCAGCGCGCGTTCCGCCAATGCACGTGCGGTGGCGGGATCGAATTCCAGTGCGCTGAGTCCTGCACGCACCAGCAGGGCTGGCGTGGCCTGCGCACGGGCCGCGGGAGCGGCGAGGCAGGCCCAGGCGCCGCGCGCGTCACCCGCACCCTGCAGGATCGCGGCCTTGGCGGCGAGCAGGGTCTCGTCGCCGGGGAACCGGTGCAGCGCGGCGTCGAGCGCGGCTGTACTTTCGGCGGGATCGCCGCTGCGCATCCACACCAGCCGCGCGAGATGGTCGTGTGCTTCGGCATGACGTGGTTCCAGCCGCAGGCCGTCGCGCAAGTCCGCCTCGGCGCGCGCGAACTCGCCCAGCGCGACCAGGCTGCGGGCGCGGGT
>DATEKS010000126.1:0-21137 GCA_035277325.1 Rhodanobacter sp. | reverse complement strand
GGCGTGCGCACGCTGTACAAGCGGCTCGCCGCGGGCGGCACGGTGGGCATCCTGCCCGACCAGAAGCCGCGCGCGGGCGAGGGCGAATTCGCGCCGTTCTTCGGCCGCGAGGCGCTGACCATGGTGCTGTTGCCGCGGCTGGCCGCGCGCACCGGCGCCACCGTGCTGTACGCCTTCGCCGAGCGGCTGCCGCGCGGCGTGGGCTATTGCATCCACTTCCTGCCTGCGCCGGACGGTCTCGTCGATGCCGACCTCGCCAGCGCCTGCAGCGCGCTCAACCGCGGCGTGGAAGCCTGCGTGGATCTGGCCTTCGCGCAGTACCAATGGCAGTACAAGCGCTGGTCGGCCGACGACCGGCCCAGCCCCTACGACCGCGAGAACCACGCGCAGGCGGGCTGATCCCGCTCAACCCAGCACCACGCGTACCCGGTGGTTTCCGCCGTCGTCGGCCAGCGCGACGGGTTCGTCCGCCGGCAACGGCTTGCCATCCAGCTCCAGCACGCTCACGCCGCGACAGACTCCGCGCGGGTTCTCAACCCGGATCGCGTAGCGGGTGCGGCCGCGATGCCGGTAGTCGAGCTCGAAGCCGGGCCATGCCTTCGGGATGCAGGGCTCGATGCGCAAGGCATCACCCTGCTTGCGGAAGCCGAGCAGCGCCTCCAGTCCCGCGCGGTACAGCCACGCGGCCGAGCCGGTGTACCAGGTCCAGCCGCCGCGGCCGGCCAGTTCGCCCATCGAGTACACGTCGGCGCAGGAGACGTAAGGCTCGACCCGGTAGCGCGCCGCCGGGTCGGCACCGTCGCTGTGGCGGATCGGATTGAAGTAGCCGAACAACTCGCCCGCGCGGTCGCCGTCGCCCAACGCGGCCCAGGCGAAGATCGACCACACCGCGCCGTGCGTGTACTGGCCGCCGTTCTCGCGCACGCCGGGCGGGTAGCCCTTGATGTAGCCGGGGTTTTCCGCATTGTTCTGGTCGAACGGTGGCGTGAACAGGCGCGACAAGCGGTGCTCGCGGTCCACCAGTTCGCGTTCGTTCGAAGCCATCGCCTGCGCCGCGTGCGTCGCATCGGCGGCGCCGGCCAGCACGCTCCAGGACTGGGCGATGGTGTCGATGCGGCATGCGTCGCCCTGCGCCGAACCCAGTGGCGCGCCGTCGTCGTAGTAGCCGCGCCGGTACCACGCGCCGTCCCAGGCCTGTTCCAGCGCGGCGCGCATCGTCTGGGCGTAGTCGCGCCAGTGCCGCACGCGGGCGCCATCGCCACGGGCTTCGGCCAGAGGCGCATAGGCCTCAATCGTGCGTATCAGGAACCAGCCCATCCAGCTGCTTTCGCCGCGGCCGCCCGCGCCCACCGCGTTCATGCCGTCGTTCCAGTCGCCCGTACCCATCAGCGGCAGGCCGTGCGCACCGCGGCTGAGCGCGGAGTCCAGCGCGCGGGCACAGTGCTCGTGCAGGCTGGCTTTTTCGTCCGCGGTGCCGGGCTGGAAATACGCATCGGTGGCGCCGTCGGGAATCGTCTGGCCGGTGAGGAAGGGCAGGACTTCGTCCAGCACCGCGGCGTCGCCGCTGACCTCGACATAGTGCGCGGCGACGTGCGCCAGCCACACGCGGTCGTCGCTGATGCGGGTGCGGATGCCCTGCCCGTTCGGCGGCAGCCACCAGTGCTGCACGTCGCCCTCGGCGAACTGGCGACCGGCCGCGCGCAGCAGGTGTTCGCGCGCGAGGTCGGGACGGCTCACGCACAGCGCCATCACGTCCTGCAGCTGGTCGCGGAAGCCCCAGGCGCCGCTGGCCTGGTAGTAGGCGGTGCGCGCCCACAACCGGCAGCCGGTGACCTGGTAGAGCAGCCAGTCGTTGAGCATCAGGTCCAGCGCGCGGTCAGGCGTGCGCACCTGCACCGCGTCGAGCAGGCCGTTCCATTGCGCGGCGACCGCGGCCAGCACCGCGTCGATGTCGATGCCGCGGTACTTCGCCACCAGCGCCTGCGCCTCGGCCTCGCCGGCGGCGTCGCCCAGCAGCCAGCGCAGTTCGAGTTCGGTCTGCGGCGGCAGTTCGATGCGCAGCTGCAGCGCACCGCAGGGATCGAGCCCCGCGCCGAGGTGGCCGGACAGGGGCGCATCGCCATGCAGTGCGGCGGGATGATCCACCGTGCCCAGCGGGCCGAGGAACGCCGCGCGGTCGCCGCTCATGGCCTGCTGCATGCCGCCGAAGTCGGCGAACGCCACGCGCTCGCCGAAGTCCGGCCGCCAGCGGTTGCGTGCGAACAGCGCGCCGGTTTTTTCGTCGCGTGCGGTCTGCACGAACGGTGCGGGCACGGAGCCGTTCGGGCCCAGCGCCCATTCCACGTAGCCGGTGAGCGAGAGTCGCCGCGTGCGCGCGGAACGATTGGCCAGGCGGATGCGCGCCAGCTTCAGCGAGTCGTCCACCGGCACGCATTGCAGGACTTCCACGGCCATCCCGTGGGCATCCGTCTCGAAGCGGCTCCAGCCCTTGCCGTGGGTGGCCGCGTATTTCGCGCCGGCCACGCGGATCGGCAGCGCGGTGGCGCTCCACAGCGCGCCGTTGTCTTCGTCGCGCAGGTACAGCACCTCGTGCGGGCGGTCGCTCACCGGATCGTTGGGCCACGGCGTCAGCGGGTTCTGCTGACTGTTGATCGACCACGCGTAGCCCCCGCCCTCGGCCGAGACGAGGAAGCCGAACCCCGGATTGGCGACCACGTTCACCCAGGGCTGCGGCGTGCAGCTACCGTCGCCCGATTCGACGCGATAGGCGCGCCCCTGTTCCACGAAGCCGCCCAGGCCGTTGGGGAATTCCGCTGCCGTGTCCGGCGCCACCACGGCGCGTGCCGGCGTGGTGGCGCGCAACGGCGCCGACGCCAGCGCAGATGGAGCGCTCGCGGCGTGCCGCGGCGGCGCGGCGTCATCCAGCACCAGGCGCGCCGCGCAGGCCAGGCCGTTGCGCAACTCGTCGCCGATCGCGCCATCCTGCAGCGTGAACAGTTCGGCCTTGGGCAGGTCTTCATCCTCCTTCAACCGGGCCTGCTGCGCCTGCGCCAGCGGCTCCAGCGCGGCTTGCACGGCGGCGCCGCCCGCCGCCAGCAACACCAGGTCCACCGCATAGCGCTGGGCGCGCCAAAGCCGCTGCGCCTGCATCAGCTCCTGCACACGGGGCAGATCGGCCTCGCCCCGCACATGCAGCAGCACGATCGGGCGGTCGCCGGAAATGCCGGCAGCCCACAGCGTGGGCGCGCCGCCCCGGCCCAGTGCGATGGCTTCCGGCGCGGCGCGCTGCGTGGCGTCGGTGACCAGCAGCGCATCCAGCCAGGGCGCGGCGCGGGCTGCCTGTGCATCGTCGAGGCCGAACTGCCGCAGCCTCGCCCGTGCCTGCTGCATGGCATCGTCGATCAGCCACGCGGCGGCGTTCGCATCGTCCGGCTGCCGGGCGAAAGCCATGGCGTCTTCGCGGCTGTCGGCCAGTCGCGTCCGCAGCAGCACGGTCACTTCGCCGTCCGGAACCAGGGTGAAGTGGCGGCGCTGCGCGAACACCGGATCGAGCACGCAGCCCGTGCCGCCAGCCAGCACGGCGCCCGGCTGCAGCGCCCTGGCATGGCGCAGCGTGCGGCCGCGGCCGAGAAAACAGGCACGATCGGTTTCCACTTCCGGCGCGGCGATTTCGTCCGTGCCGACGATGCGCAACGCCTGCGCGGCCCAGATCGCAGGCTCGTCGTCCGCGCGCTTGCGCCGCGTGGCCAGCAGCAGGCCGCGCGCCGCATCCCATGTGGTCTGCACGAACATCTTGGAGAACGCGGGATGGGCGTCGTCTGCCCCCGCCGGGCCCAGCACCAGCTCGGCGTAGCTGGTGATCGTGAGATGCCGCGCACGGTCGCCGTGGTTGCTGAGCACGAGCCGGCGCAGCTCCACGTCGGCATCGGCGGCGACGGCCACCTCCAGCGTGGAATGCAGGCTGAGGTGGCGGCGCTGGAACGTGGCGCGGCCGGGCTCGAACTGCACCGTGTCGTCCGGCGTGTCATGGCCGAACGGCTGCCGCGTGGGCGACCACGCCGCGCCGCTGTCCTCGTCGCGGAGCAGCAGCCAGCTGCCCCAGTCGTCGACCACCGGATCCTCGCGCCAGCGCGTCACCGCGAGGCCGCGCCAACGGCTCCAGCCGGCGCCATGGCGATCGAGCATCACCGTGTTGCGGCCGTTGGAAAGCAGGCAGTGACGCGGCGTGGCGGAGGCAGCGATCATGGGTGGAACTTCATGCGGGGAAGCGTCCAGCATGCGTGGCCGCGCGCATTCACGGCGTCAATGCACGGCGAACATCACGCTGACCGGCGACGTCACACCGCACTACGCCCATGCCCACCACCACACCGCATATCCCGCTGGAATCCGGTCCGCAGCTGCAGCACCTGCAGAACAAGGCCTGGGCGTATTTCCAGTACGAGACGAATCCGCACTACGGCCTGGTCGCGGACAAGACCGCGCCGGACTGGCCCGCCAGCATCGCCGCCACCGGCATGGCGCTCACCGCGTATCCGGTGGCGGTGGAGCGCGGCCTGCTCGACGAGCACACCGCGATCGCACGCACCCTGGCCACGCTGCGCTTCTTCCGCGACAGCGTGCAGGGCGAGGCAGCGGATGCCACCGGTCATCGCGGCTTCTACTACCACTTCCTCGACATGCAGAGCGGCAAGCGCGCGTGGCAGTGCGAACTCTCCACGGTGGACAGCGCCTTCCTGTTCGCCGGCATGCTCACGGCGGCGGCCTACTTCCGCGCCGACACGCCGCAGCAGCGCGAGATCCGCGAGCTCGCCGACCTGCTGTACCAACGCGCCGACTGGGCCTGGGCACAGGCCGCGGACGGCACCATCGGCCACGGCTGGCGACCGGAGAGCGGCTTCATCGCGCACCAGTGGCAGGGTTACGACGAGGGCCTGCTGCTGTACACGTTGGCGCTGGGCTCGCCCACGCACGCGCTACCTCCCGCCGCGTTCACGGCCTGGGCATCCACCTACGAGTGGAAGCGCGCCTACGATCTCGATTACCTGTATTGCGGGCCGCTGTTCACCCATCAGCTCTCGCACGTGTGGATCGATTTCCTCGGCATCCGCGACGCCTTCATGCGCGACAAGGACCTCGACTACTTCGAGAACAGCCGCCGCGCCTGCCTGGTGCAGCAGCGCTATGCGATCGACAACCCGCTGGGCCTCAAGGGCTATGGCGCGCAGTGCTGGGGCATCACCGCCAGCGACGGCCCCGGCGAGACCACCCGCCGCATCGACGGCATCGAACGCCAGTTCTACGGCTACGTGGGCCGCGGTGCGCCGTGGGGCATCGACGACGGCACGCTGTCGCCATGGGCGGTGGCGGCAGCGCTGCCGTTCGCGCCGGAGATCGTGCTGCCCACGCTGCATCACTTCATCCACACCCTGGAACTGCACGACCGCCACCCCTACGGCTTCGAGGCCAGCTTCAATCCCACCTGGGGCGGCGACACCGCCAGCGGCTGGATCTCGCCCTTCTTCTTCGGCATCAATACCGGGCCGATCCTGCTGATGATCGAAAACCAGCGCAGCGGCCTGTTGTGGAAGCTGCTGCGCGGTTGCCGGTATATCGTGGACGGCCTGCGTGCCGCCGGCTTCACGGGCGGCTGGCTGGATGTGCAGGACAGGCGGTCCTGAAATCTCGCGGTGGGCGCGCAGCGCGCCGCCGAACTCCTTCAATCAAGCGGAGCAATGCGATGGAACTGGGCATGGTCGGGCTGGGCAAGATGGGCGCCAACATGGCGGAACGGCTGGTGCAGGGCGGCCACAAGGTCACCGGCTTCGACCCCAGCGCCGATGCGCGCAAGGCGGTGGCGGCCAAGGGCGTGGCCGGTGCCGATTCGCTGGAAGCCCTGGTCAAGGCGCTGCCGGCGCCACGCGTACTGTGGCTGATGGTGCCCGCGGGCAAGGTCACCGACGACACCGTCAAAGCGCTGCTGCCACTGCTCTCGAAGGGTGACACCGTGATCGACGGCGGCAATTCCAACTACAAGGACACGCTGCGCCGCGCTGCACTGTATGCCGAGCACGGCCTGGGCTACGTTGATTCCGGCACCAGCGGCGGCATCTGGGGCCTGAAGGAGGGCTACAGCATGATGGTGGGCGGCGACGAGAAGACCGTCGACGCGCTCAGGCCCATCTTCGAAACGCTGGCGCCGGCTGCCGACAAGGGCTGGGGCCGCGTCGGCCCGGCGGCCTCCGGTCATTTCACCAAGATGGTCCACAACGGCATCGAGTACGGTCTGATGCAGGCTTATGCCGAGGGCTTCTCCATCCTCGGCCACAAGCAGGAGTTCGGCCTGGACCTGCACCAGATCGGCGAGATCTGGCGCTACGGCAGCGTGGTGCGCTCCTGGCTGCTCGACCTCACCACCGACGCGCTGGGCAAGAACCCCACGATGGACGGCGTCGCGCCTTACGTGGTCGATTCCGGCGAAGGCCGCTGGACCGTGGACGAGGCGATCGACCTCGACGTGCCCGCGCCCATCATCACCGCCTCGCTGATCGAGCGCCTGCGCTCGCGCGACACCGATTCGTTCTCCGACAAGCTGCTCGCCGCGATGCGCAACGAATTCGGCGGGCATGCGATCAAGAGCGAACCGAAGTAGGCGACGGACAGCGCCATCCCGGCCGGGCGCTCAGCCGGGATGGAACGGCCAGAACTGCGGGATCAGCCACATCGACAGCGCGCAGAACAGCGCGATCAGCGGGATGCCCACCTTCATGAAGTCGGTGAAGCGGTAGCCGCCGGCGTAATACACCATGGTGTTGGTGGGATAACCGACCGGCGTGGCGAACGAGGTCGCGGCGGCGAACGCCACGGCCACCACGAAGGGATGCGGATCGGCGTGCACGGCGTGTGCCACGCTCATGGCGATGCCCACCATCAGCACCACCGAGGGGTTGTGGCCCATCAGTTCGGTAAGCAGGGCAGTGAGCAGGTACACCATCAGCAGTGCGGCGAGCGGGCCGTGGTTGCCGACCAGGCCCATCCCGGCCTGCACCACTTCCTGCGACAGGCCGGTCTTCTCGATCGCGGTGCCCAGCGGCAGGATCGCACCGAGCAGCACGATGATCTTCCAGTCCATGCCCTCGTAGACGTCCTTGCGGCCGAAGCAGCCGGTGAGCGCCATCGCCGCCGCGCCGCAGATCGCCGCCACCGGGATCGGCAGCCAGCGCAGGCCGGAGACCACCACCACGCCGGCCATGATCGCCGCCGCCACGATGGCCTTGCGCGACATGCGCCGCGCATCGTCGCGCTCGCTGAGCACGATGAAGGCGTCGTCGCCGCGCAGCTGCGGCATGCTGTCCTCGTCCACCAGCACCAGCAACACGTCGCCCACCGCAAGGCTGACGTCGCTGAGCTTGTCGCGCAGCACCTGGCCGCGACGGTGGATCGCCAGCGCCACCGCGTCGGGTCGGCGGCCGAGGTCGGTCTCGGCCAGCCGCCGACCCTCGGCGAGGCTGGCCGGCGCCACCATGATCTCGGCCAGCACGCGCGGATGGTCGGGATCGCGCACGTAGCGGCTCTCCGGCACGTTCTTGAGGTGGGCGCGGCGCTGGAAATCCTCGATCTTCTCCCAGTCGCCACGCACCAGCAGCACGTCGCCGGCCTCCATCTGCTGCGATCGCGGCGACCACATGCGCCGCTCGCCGCGCAGCAGCTCCAGCGGATACACGCCGTAACGCTCGCCCAGCTGCGCTTCGCCGATGCTCTTGCCCAGCAGCGGCGACTGCGCGGTGAGTGCCAGCTCGGTGACGTACTTGCCGATCTCCACCTCCTCGATCTCGTCGGCGTCGATGTGACGCGGCAGCAGCCAGCGCCCCACCAGCATCAGGTAGACCATGCCGGCCACCGCGAGCAGCGCACCCATGCCGGTGAACTCGAACACGCCGAAGGCGGGCAGGCCGTGCTTCTGCGCCAGCGAATCGGCGAGCAGGTTGGACGAGGTGCCGATCAGCGTGCACACGCCGCCCATCTGCGCCGCGTAGGCCATCGGCATCAGCACCCGCGCTGGCGAGGTGCCGGTGCGCTGGCACACGCGCAGCGCCAGCGGCAGGAAAGTGGCGACCAGGGCGATGTTCTTCACGAACGCGCCCAGCGGCGCAATAGCGAGCATGAAGGCCAGCGTGAGCACCCATGGCCGGCGGATCCGCATCAGCAGCCGGCTCAGCGGCTCCAGCACGCCCGAGCGCTCGATGCCGATGCTGAGCGCGAACATCGCCGCCACCGTCACCGTGGCCTCGTTGCTGAAGCCGGACAGCGCATCGGCGGGGCTGACGATGCCCAGCACCACCAGCGCGGCGAGCACCAGCAGCGCCACCAGGTCGATGCGCAGCTTCTCGCTGGCGAACAGCACCATCGCCACCGCGATCACGGCGACCACCGCCCAGGCCTGCCAGCTCATGCGCGGGCTCCGGCTGCTGCGGCCGGCGACGACGCCACGCGTGCTGTCTGCATCGGTTTCACCCTGGCGCCGGTCGCGGCGTACAAACCGCATGCTACGCGACAGCGGCGCCAGCGCAAAACGCACGCATGCGTCTTTCGTGCGATCCGGAGCAGAATGTCCGCATGACCACACCGCTCTCCAGCGAAGCCGCCGGCATGCAGCGCCAACCCACCGTGGCGCTGGCACTGGGTGCAGGCGGCGCCAAGGGACTGGCGCACATCGGCGTGATCGAGGAGCTGGAAGCGCAGGGCTACCACATCAGCGCGATCGCCGGCAGCTCGATGGGCGCGGTGATCGGCGGCATCCACGCCACCGGCAAGCTCGATGTCTACCGCGACTGGGTCGGCGCGCTGGCGAAACTCGACGTGCTGCGGCTGGTGGACTGGACGTTTTCCGGCGGCGGCCTGATCAAGGGCGAGAAGATCATCGGCACGCTGCGCGCGCTGATCGGCGACGCGCTGATCGAGGAGCTGCCGCTGGCATTCACCGCAGTGGCGGTGGACATCGACCGCGAACGCGAGGTGTGGCTGTCGCGCGGCCCGCTGTTCGACGCGATCCGCGCGTCGATCGCGATCCCCACCGTGTTCCGCCCGCACCACCTCAACGGCCGCCGGCTGGTGGACGGCGGCCTGCTCAATCCGGTGCCGGTGACGCCGCTGATCCGCGAGCCGGCGGACTACCTGATTGCGGTGAGCGTGGACGGCACGGCCACCGAGCCCGCGCCTCCGCCGCCGGCCGGCGAGGAACCCGCCGACGCGCCGGGCTACCGCCAGCGCATCGGTGCCTTCATCAGCCGGCTGATGCCGCACGGCGGCCACGGCGACGTGCCGCGCGAACCCGGTGCGCTGGAGCTGCTCACCCAGGCGATGGACCTGATGCAGGCGAACCTGTCGCGGCTGCGCCTCGCCGCCTACGAACCGGACCTGCTGATCCAGCTGCCGCGCAACATGGCCAGCCCCTACGAGTTCTACCGTGCCCGCGAGCTGATCGAGCTGGGCCGGCAGCAGGCACGCGAGGCGCTGGCGCACTGGCCGCGCGGCACCACGCCGTTGACGTGATCCGGTACGCGCTGACCGGTCCGCTCAGCGCGGCCCGTGCGAGCGCAGCCAGTTTTCCAGGTAGGCCTTCATCACCACCGCGTTGTTGTGCTCCTCGTCGCGGGCACCGTAGAGCAGGGTGACCGCATGTTTCGCGGCGCGCTCGGCCAGCGGCCGCCAGTGCTCGGCATGCCGGTCCAGCTCGCCGGCGTAACGCTGGCGGAAGCCTTCCCAGCGCGCGGGATCATGGCCGAACCACTGGCGCAGCGCGGTGGACGGCGCCAGTTCCTTGGCCCACAGGTCCAGCGGCACGTCTTCCTTCTTCAGGCCGCGTGGCCACAGGCGGTCGATCAGCACGCGGTAGCCGTCGGATTTCGCCGGCGGCTCGTAGACGCGTTTCACGGCAATGCTCATCTTGCACTCCCCGATGGGAATGCACCCAAGCATACGCCCGCATCATCGCGCGGGCGTGATGCAGGTCAGAGCTCTTCGACCTTGGTCACCTTGCCCCGGCGCATCAGCCAGGCCACGCCGCGCAGGTCGGCCAGGCCCACCCACAGGCGGTCGAGCATGCCGTACTTGGACACGCCCGCGGTGCGCGGACGATGGCCCACCGGCACGCTGGTGCTCTGGAAGCCGGCGCGCTTCACCAGCGCGGGCAGGTAGCGATGCATGTGGTCGAAATAGGGCAGGCGCAGGAACACCTCGCGCTCGAACAGCTTCAGCCCGCAGCCGGTGTCGGGCGTGGCGTCCTTCAGCATGCGCGAGCGCACCGCGTTGGCGATCTTGGAGGAGATGCGCTTGTTGAAGCTGTCGCGCCGCGTGGTGCGCCAGCCGGCGAACAGCTTCATCTCGGGCGCGGCGGCGTCGCGGGCGGCAAGCAGCTTGGGGATGTCGGCGGGATCGTTCTGGCCGTCGCCGTCCAGCGTGGCGATCCACGTACCGCGCGCCGCGCGCACACCGTTCCACACCGCCGTGCTCTGGCCGCTGCGGGTGACGTGGTGCAGTACGCGCAGCTCGGGGTGCTGCGCCTTCTGCGTGTCGAGCACGGCGCGGCTGTCGTCGCTGGAATCGTCGTCGACGTAGACCACCTCGTAGTCGACCTTGCCGCGCAGCGCGGCGGCGATCTCGGCGAGCAGGGGCGGGATGTTGTCGCGCTCGTTGAACACGGGGACGACGACGGAGAGCTGGGGCATGGCGGAGCCTTTGCGGAGACGGATGCCGCGATGCGACGGCAGGGGCGCATTTTAGTGCATGCAGAACGCCACGCTCGTGGGTCGGGATTTATCCCGACAATCCCGGCGTGTCGGGCTGAAACCCGACCTACGCGGTCAAGTGGCTCAGCGCAGCTTGCCGAGGATGCCCTCGAGCTCGTCGTTGCTGTGGTAGTGGATCACCAGCTTGCCGCGGCCGCCGCGGGCGGCGGCCAGTTCCACGCGGGTGGCGAAACGTTCGGCCAGCTCACGCTCCAGCGCGGCGATGTTGGGGTCGCGCGGCAGCGTGCCTTTCGCCTTGCCCTTGGGCGCGGCCTGCGCGCGGCGCGCGGCGTCTTCCAGGTCGCGCACGCTCCAGCCCAAGGTCACCGCCTGGCGGGCGAGCGGCACGGCAACGGCTTCGTCGAGGGTGAGCAGGCAGCGCGCGTGGCCCATCTCCAGCTTGCCGTCGTCGAGCAGCTTCTTGATCGGCTCGGGCATCTCGGTGAGGCGCAGCAGGTTGGACACCGCGGCGCGCGAGCGGCCCACCGCATCGGCGGCCTGCTGGTGGGTGAGGTCGAAGTCCTCGATCAGGCGCTTGATCGCGTCGGCCTCTTCCAGCGGGGTGAGGTCCTGGCGCTGGATGTTCTCGATCAGCGCCATCGCGGGCACCGCGACCTCCGGCACCTCCTTCACCAGTGCGGGAATCTCGCTCATCTGCGCGCGCTGGGCGGCGCGCCAGCGGCGCTCGCCGGCGATCAGCTCGTACTGGTTCTTGCCGATGGCGCGCACCACCACGGGCTGGATCAGGCCCTGCGCCTTGATCGAGGCGGCCAGCTCGTCCAGCGCCTCGTCGTTCCAGTGGCGGCGCGGCTGGTACTTGCCGGGCTGGATCTGCTGGATCGGCAGCGTGCGCAGCTCGCCTTCCTGCTCCAGCACCGGCGCGGCGGCGCCATCGCCGCCCAGCAGCACGTCCAGTCCACGCCCAAGCCCACGCTTTTTTGCAGCAGCCATGCTCAATCCTGATGGTTGGCGGCGGGCGCCTTGAGCACCACGCCATGCACGCCCGGTGCGGACGGCTCGGTGAAGTCAGCCGGATCGGTCGCTTCGACCGGCGCCGGCGGCAGGCCGCGTTCGCGGCGGATGACCTCGCCGGCCAGGCCGATATAGGCGATCGCGCCGCGCGAGCTGCGGTCGTAAAGATGAATCGGCTGGCCGTGGCTGGGCGCCTCGGCGAGGCGCACGTTGCGCGGGATGATCGAGCGCAGCACCTTGTCGCCGAAATGCGTGGTGAGCTGGGCCGAGACCTCGTTGCCGAGGTTGTTGCGCACGTCGTACATGGTGCGCAGCAGGCCCTCGATCTCCAGCTTCGGGTTCAGCCGCTGGCGCACCGCCTTGACCGTCTCCAGCAGGCTGGAGAGGCCTTCCAGCGCGAAGTATTCGCACTGCACCGGGATCAGCACGCCGTCGGCGGCGGTGAGCGCGTTGAGCGTGAGCAGGTTGAGCGAGGGCGGGCAGTCGACCAGGATGGTGTCGTAGCGGCCGGCCACCGTGGCCAGCTGCTCCTTCAGCCGGTGCTCGCGCGCCAGCGTGTCCATCAGCTTCAGCTCGGCGGCGGTGAGGTCGCCGTTGCCGGGCAGCAGGTCGTAGTGGCCTTCGGTGGCGACCACGGCATCGGCCACCGTGGCCTCTTCCAGCAACACCGCGCAACCGTTCGGGCGCGCCGCGTGCTTGTCCACGCCGGAGGCCATGGTGGCGTTGCCCTGCGGATCCAGGTCGACGAGCAGCACGCGACGCTTCGCTGCGGCCAGCGCCGCCGCGAGGTTCACTGCCGTGGTGGTCTTGCCGACGCCGCCCTTCTGGTTGGCGACAGCGATGATGCGTGCCATGTCGTCGATCGTGTGCGAAAGAGGGACTAGATTAGCAGGCCCGGTTCAGTCGGCGCTGCGGCCGAGCACCACCAGGCTGCGTTCCGCGTCCAGCCCCGGCACCGCCAGCGCGTGGATGCCGCGTACCGCGAAGCCGGGCGGCACGCCGGGCAGTTCATCGTCCGGCGCCTTGCCCTTCATCGCCAGCCAGACGCCGTCCGGCGCCAGCAGATGGCCACCCCAGCCCAGCATGTCGGCGAGGCTGGCGAAAGCGCGCGCGGTGATGCAGTCGAACATGCCATCGACGTCCTCCACCCGCGACTGCACGGCGCGCACGCCGTCGAGCCCCAGCGCGCGGATCGCCTCGCGCAGGAAGCGCACCTTCTTGCCGTTGGAGTCCACCAGCAGGATCTGTCGCCCCGGCGCGGCGATCGCCAGCGGGATGCCGGGCAGGCCGGGGCCGGTACCGAGGTCGGCCAGGGTCTCGCCCTGGACGTGGGGCAGGATCGCCAACGAATCGAGCAGGTGGCGGGTGACCATCTCGGCCGGGTCGCGGATCGCAGTGAGGTTGTAGGCCGCATTCCAGCGTTCGAGCAGGGCCTGGTAGTCCAGCAGGCGCTCCACCGCGCCCGCGGGCAGGGTCAGGCCGAGCGCGGCGATGCCCTTTTCCAGACGGGTTTGCAGGGCGGCACGGGTGGTCATGCGGATTCCGGAGTGATGATGAGCCGGACAGTATCCGGCAGATCTTAACTTTGCGATCGTCCATGATCGCGAGAGTCGGACGGGTAGCCATCCTTGACCGCACGGCTCTGATTCCTTGCGATCGCCCATGATCGCGAAGATCAAACGGGCGGCCATCCATGGCCGCACTCTTCAAATGGACCTTGCGATCGTCCTCGATCGCGAAGATCAAAAGAAAACCCGCCGGGCGGCGGGTTCAAGGCTTGCTTAACTCCCCTGACGCGCGACGCTCTCGGGCGCTCGGCGCGGAGTCGGGCGGATCAGGCGAAATCCAGCTCCACCCGGGTCACCATCACGCCGCGGGCGCGCAGCGTGCCGTTGAGGCTCTGCTTGAGCTGCTGGCCCAGCGCGCGCCGATCGTCCGCGTTCGGCTCGGCTTCGCCGTGCAGCGCTTCGAGCGCGCCGCGACGGATCAGCTGGTCGGCCTGCTCGATCACCGCGTCGGCACGCTCGGGCTCCAGCACCTGCCAGTACACGGTGCCGCGCACGTCGCGCGCATCGGCCAGCGGTTCCTCGAAACGCAGCACCCGGCCGCCGAGATCGATGCGATGCCCTACCCGGTCCAGCAGCGGCAGCACCACATGGGTACCCGGCTGCAGCAGGCGCACCGGCTTGCCGTGGCGGTAGAGGCTGTAGACCTGTCCATCGGGCACATGCTTCACCGCGAACGCGGCAAGCGCGAGCAGGCTGAAGGCGGCGGCGAGGATCAGAGCAAACATGACTAGTGGGATCAGTGTGTTATCTGTTGATTGTTATGCTTTTACAGCAACTTGATGATACAGCCATATGAACCCGTGAAGATTAATCTTTATTTAACGCCGGTACCCGATGGCTTGCAAGCGCCAGCGTCCTGAACCTGTGTCGGCATCGACCGACTCGTCTGAAGGCAAGCATCAGCCATACCAGCCGGTTCGACCGGGAATGCCAGCCGCCAGGCAACGCGCATATCCGCGCTGGCGGTCACGCCAGGCTTGTCGACCCGGTTCGCTTTTCGCCGCTGTGCACCCACCCTCGCGGGCGGTTCGATGACGGCAGGGCCAAGCCCCGGCCGGCGCGGCCGGGGCAGCTGTGGACGCGGTGCGTCAGAACTTGCCGGCGCGGAAGTCGGCAATGGCCTCGTGAATCTGCTCGGGCGTGTTCATCACGAACGGTCCGTAGCGCGTCACCGCCTCGTTCAGCGGCTTGCCCGCGACCAGCAGCACGCGCGCCGGCGCCCCGCCACCGCCGATGCGCACGGTTTCGCCCGGCGACAGCACCGCCAGCTCGCTGCGCGCCAGCTTGTCGCCGGCCACCCGGGCATCGGTGCCGTCGAACACGTAGGCGAAGGCGTGGTGGCCTTCGGGCAGCGGGATCTCCACCTGCGCGCCCGGTTCGACCGCGATGTCCAGGTACACCGGCGCGGTGACGATGCCGGCCACCGGACCGGTGGCACCGGCCAGTTCGCCGGCGATCACCTTCACGGTGACGCCGTCGGCCGGGTGCACCTCGGGGATGCGTTCGGGGCCGATGTCCTGGTAGCGCGGCGCGGTCATCTTGTCGCTGGCAGGCAGGTTCACCCACAGCTGGAAGCCCCACATCAGGCCATCCTCCTGCTGCGGCATTTCGGAATGCAGGATGCCGCGGCCGGCGGTCATCCACTGCACGCTGCCAGCCACGAGGTCGCCGCGGTTGCCGTGGTTGTCGCCGTGCTGCATGTGGCCGGCCAGCATGTAAGTGACCGTCTCGAAGCCGCGATGCGGGTGCTCGGGGAAGCCGGCGATGTAGTCGTCCGCGCTGTCGGAACGGAACTCGTCCAGCAGCAGGAACGGGTCGAGCATGTCCAGCGCGGGCTGGCCGATGACGCGCTTCAGCTTCACGCCCGCGCCGTCGGAGGTGTCGATGCCGCGGATGCGGCGGAGGATGCGGCGTTCGCTCATGACGATGCTCCGGTGAGGTGATGCCGCCAAGATGCGCGTGCACGAGGCGTTATCCAAGCACTGCGGCGGGAACGGATCGTTCCGCAGGCGCGACGACGGTCACATGAGCCAGCGGAATGCCCGGCGCAGCTCGGCCTCGGCGTTGCCCATGTAGCAGCGGCCGTGGGCGAGGATCACCCGCTGCGGCCGCCAGTCCATCACGTGCTGGAGGCAGGCGCGTGCGGCGGCGCGGTCGCGGAAGGTGAAGCGCATGTCCAGCGGCGTCTTGCCGTCGGGATCGAGCACGCCGCCCAGCCGCGCGATCCAGCGCATCGCGGTGCCTAGCCTGGGGGCTTCGAAGTTCTCGATCAGGTCGGTGAGGATCAGCGTGGAACTGGCGCGATGCAGGAACACCACTTCCTCGAACACGCGGCTGCCGCGGAAATGCAGCTGGTCGAGCTCGGCAGCCCAGGCCGGCGGCGACGCCCCGCCGAGGTCGGCATCGAAACTCACCTCGATTTTCTGGCCGGCGGCACGTTCGCGCACGCCGGGCGAGGCCCAGGCAGTGGCATCGGGATAGCGCCGCTTCCACGCCGCGATGTGCGCGTAGTGCAGTTTGTTCGGCGAGACCAGGTGGCGCACTGGACCCAGTGCATCGATCGCGGCGAACAGGCTGGCGTCGGGTGCGACGGGCGAGTGGCACCACAGGCCGCCGTCGGCCAGCCGCGCCACCGTCATGCGGGTGGTGAACGGCGCGCTGCCGCCCAGCGCGGCCATGCGCACGATAGGGCCGTCGACCAGCCAAAGCCCAGATGCGACCGGCTTCAACGTGTTGATCGGTTCGTAGAGCGGCGTGACGGTGCCCATGGCTTGCAGGTTCCTCGCCGCTGTGGGCCTCAGTGCACCCAGTGCCCGCTGCGGTGGCGCGGCGGCGTGCCGTCGTTGCCGGTGTCGGGCGCGGTGTGCCGCTGCACCATCGCCTCCAGCTCGGCCTCGGTGGCGGGCTTGGCCTGCCAGTACTGGCCCACCGCGTCGAGCACGGCGGGCACCTGCGACAGGCACTCGTCGTATTCCTCGTCGCTGAGCTTCTCGAACTCGGCGTCGGCGCTGAGCACGCCGTCGTCCACCGCCAGCGCCATCACCGGGCCGAGCAGCTCCATCAGCTGCGGGTCGTCGGCGAGCCGGCCTTCCCACAACGCGGCGCGCAGGTCGATGCCGCGGCTGAAGCCCTCGCACCAGCCGGCGGCGGAGAGCTGCGGGCCGGTGTCGGTGTCGATCTCGCCGAGGATGGGCTCGTAGGCATCCACGTCGAGTTCGGCGCTGATCGAATCGTTGAGCTTGGCCAGCAGCTCCAGCACGCGGTTGCCCTCGGCCTCGTCGGCGAACGGCTCGTGCAGCACCTCGGGCAGCCATTCGTCCGGCAGCACCTGCAGCGGACCCACCGCCAGCGCGCTGAGCAGGCCGTGCACGCCGTCCAGCAACAAACGGTCGTCACCCTCGCGGACGTGGGCGCGCAGGTAGCGGTCCAGTTCGTCGAGCTCGTCGTCGGTGAGCGAGCTGGGCCAGTCGGTCTTGCTAGTGTTCATCGGATATCCAGATGCAGCGTCACCGGCGTGTGGTCGGAAGGGCGTTCCCAGCGCCGGGGTTCGCGATCGATCGCCGCGCCGACGGCGGCGGATTTCAGGGCCTCGCCGAGCAGGATCAGGTCGATGCGCAGACCCATGTTGCGCCGGAACGCCCCCTGCCGATAGTCCCACCAGCTGTAGTGGCCGCCCTCCGCTTCGAACAGCCGGAAGCTGTCGTGCATGCCGAGGTCGGTGATCGCCTTGAGCGCGGCGCGCTCGGGCGGCGAGCACAGGATGTCCTCGCCCCAGGCGACGGGATCGTGCACGTCGCGCTCGTCGGGCGCGATGTTGAAGTCGCCCAGCACCACCAGGTTCGGATGGCTTGCGATCTCGCCGGCGAGGAACGCGCGCACCCGCTCCAGCCAGTGCAGCTTGTAGGCGTATTTCTCGTCGCCCACCGCCTTGCCGTTGACCACGTAGAGGTCGACGATGCGCAGCCCGCCGACGCTGGCGGCGAGGATGCGCCGCTGCGGATCCTCCAGCCCGGGGATGTCGGTGACCACGTCGGCGAAGTCGCCCAGTTCCTCGCGGGCGAGGATCGCCACGCCGTTGTAGGTCTTCTGCCCCGAATACACGCTGCGGTAGCCGGCCGCGGCGAGGTCCGCGGCGGGGAATTTCGCGTCCTCCAGCTTGGTTTCCTGCAGCGCCACGATGTCCGGCCGGGTATCCGCCAGCCATTGCATCAGCTGCGGCAGGCGCACCTTCAGCGAGTTCACGTTCCATGAGGCGATCTTCATGCGGCCATTGTACGGGATGCCCGTGAACTGGCCCGTGCACGGAGGCCGCCAGCTGAATCAACGGCGCCCGGAACCGACGGCGCGGCGCTTTTCCATGTAAGCTCGTCGTGGCAAGGTCCGGGGAGCACTCGGATTCCCTGCTTCATCCTGCGCCCGGGGGCACCCCTCCCGGCCGCGAATCATTCATGTTTCAAGGGTATGTGTCATGTCGGAACGTCAGAGCGGTACGGTCAAGTGGTTCAACGACGCCAAGGGCTTCGGCTTCATCACGCCGGAAAGCGGTGAAGACCTGTTCGTGCATTTCCGCGCGATCCAGGGCAACGGCTTCAAGTCGCTGCAGGAAGGCGAGCGCGTCACTTTCGTCGTCACCAAGGGCCCGAAGGGCCTGCAGGCCGAGGAAGTGCAGAAGGCCTGAGCCTTCGGCACTCCGCCGCCTGGGAAAGCCCGCCGCAAGGCGGGCTTTTTCTTGGTTTTTGCGATCATTCCCGACGTCGGGAATCGAACGGGCGGCCGTCCATCGCCGCACTAATCGCCGCACTATCCGTTTCAGTCCAGCAGGCCGTGGCTGCGCAGCAGCGCTTCCGGCTCGGGTTTGCGGCCGCGGAAGGCGACAAAGCTTTCCAGCGCGGGGCGGCTGGCGCCCACGGCGAGCACCTCGCGGCGGAAGCGCGTGCCGGTGGCGGGATCGATCACGCTGCCGGTCTCCTTCGCCGCGTCCTCGAACGCACCGAACGCATCGGTGCTCAGCAGCTCGGCCCACAGGTAGCTGTAATAGCCGGCCGCGTAGCCGCCCGCGAAAATGTGGCTGAACGCATGCGGGAAGCGCTGCCACGCCGGCGGATGCAGCACCGCCACCTGCTTGCGCACCTCTTCCAGTACGGCCAGCGCGCGCGCGCCCTCGGCAGGGTCGTAGCCCAGATGCAGGGTGAAGTCGAACAGCGCGAATTCGAGCTGGCGCACCAGGAACAGGCCGGCATGGAAATGCCGCGCAGCCAGCATGCGCTGGAACAGTTCCTCGGGCAGCTTTTCGCCGGTCTGCCAGTGGCGCGCGAACAGGTCCAGCGCCTCGCGGTTCCAGCCGAAGTTCTCCATGAACTGGCTGGGCAGCTCCACCGCGTCCCATTCCACGCCGTCGATGCCGCCGATCGAGGGCAGGGAGATCTCGGTCAGCAGGTGGTGCAGGCCGTGGCCGAACTCGTGGAACAGGGTGAGCACGTCGTCGTGGGTGAGCAGCGCGGGTCGCCCTTCGGTAGGCGGGGCGAAGTTGCAGGTGAGGAAGGCCACCGGCAGCTGCTTGTGTTCACCATCGTCGAAGCGCGCGCGACACACATCCATCCAGGCACCGCCACGCTTGCCGTTGCGCGCGTAGAGGTCGACGTAGGCGCCGGCGAATACGCGGCCGTCGGCGTCCTGCACGTCGTAATAGCGCACGTCGGGATGCCACACGTCGACGCCCTCGCGCGGGGCGAGGCTGATGCCGTAGAGCTTGCGCACGATCGCCCACAGGCCGTCAATCACCGCGGGCAGCGGGAAGTAGGGCTTGAGCTGCTCCTCGTCGAGGTCGTAGTTCTTCTGGCGCAGCTTCTCGGACGCGTAGCCCACGTCCCAGGGTTCCAGCATGTCCAGCCCCAGATCCGTACGCGCGAACTCGCGCAGCGTGGCCAGCTCGCGCTGCGCCACCGGCTTCGCGCGTGCGGCGAGGTCGTGCAGGAAGTCCAT
Source organism: Rhodanobacter sp. (assembly GCA_035277325.1). Lineage (GTDB taxonomy): Bacteria > Pseudomonadota > Gammaproteobacteria > Xanthomonadales > Rhodanobacteraceae > Rhodanobacter_A. Next base: position 1,828 of record DATEKS010000126.1, on the reverse strand, counting down.
CACCTCGACCGGCGTGGCGGCCATCTTGGTGGCCAGCGATTCCTCGGCGGCGTTGGCGAAGCCGAGCAGCCGCGCGGCCTCGTGGCGCAGCGCCATGATGCGCTCGATACGCGCGGAGTTGTCGTACTTGCCTGCGTGCGGCCCCTGCTCGGAAGCGCGGGTCTGGTAGGCCCAGTACACGCGCTCGCGCAGGCCGCGGTTGTCGGCGTAGGTCAGCACGGCCTGCACGCTGGGCTGCTTCAGCGTGACCAGGTAGCCGTCCAGCTCCTGCTCCTTGGCGTACTGGCGCAGCACCGCCAGGCCGGATTCGGGCACGCCGGCGAGGTCACGCTCGTCGGTGACGTGCTCGTGCCAGGCGTCGGTGGCGTCCAGCACCGCGTTGGAGAACTCGGTGGAGAGCTTGCTGAGCTCCACGCCGATCTCGCGAAAGCGGCTGCGCTCGGGTTCCGCCAGCGATACGCCGGACAGCCTGAAGTCGCGCAGCGCGTGTTCCACCAGCGTGCGCTCGGGCCGGGGCAGCGTGGCGAAGGCCGGCGCCTCGGCCACTGCCCGCACCGTGGCGTACAGCGCACGGTTCTGGCCCTGTTCGAGGCCGTAGTCGGTGAGCTTTTCCTCGGCCGGGCCGTAGGCCTCGCGCAGCGCGGGGCTATCGGCCACCGAATGCAGGTGCGACACCGGTGCCCAGGCGCGTACCAGGCGCTGCCCCAGCCGCTCCTGCGCCAGCATCACGTGGGCAAAGTCGCGCGGCGTGCCGGGCGCGGTGAGCGCCTCGATCGCGGCGCGGTCGTCGGCGAGGATGGCATCGATCGCCGGGGCGATGTGCTCGGGGCGGATGCGGGAAAACGCCGGCAATGCGTCGTCGGCCAGCAGCGGGTTGTCGTGGTTCATGGAGGCTCCTTGTCGACGCAAAGCGTGGCGAGCGGGCAGGGCGAAATCAAGCGCGGTCGCGCAACGGATTCAGCTGTCATGCCGAAGGCGTAGCATCCGTACCATGGAGCCGACCGAACTGGCCGAACTGCTGGGACGCACCGCGATGTTCGCGTATCTCGGCGACGCGCAACGCGCGGCACTGGGAAGGAAGATGCACTGGCTGTGCCTGCCGGGCGGCCAGTACCTGTACAAGGCTGGCGAACCGGCCGATGCCCTGTACCTGCTGCGCAGCGGCAGCCTTGGCGTGTTCGACGGCCCCACCACGCTGCTGCACCAGCTGGCGGCCGGCGAATGCGTGGGCGAGATCAGCCTGCTCTCGGGCGGCCACCACCGCCTCGCCGTGCGCGCACTGCGCGACTCGGAACTGCTGCGGCTGGACCGCGCCGCGTTCGAGGCGCTGATCGAGCATCACCCGCGCGCGATGCTCGACGTGGCCCGCGTGGCGATGCAGCACCTGCTGCAGGATGCGCGGCGCGACACGGCGCCGGACAAGCCGCGCACGTTCGCGATCCTGCCGGTGGACGCCAGCGTGCCCGTACGCGCGCTGGCGCTGCAGCTGGGCCAGGCGCTGGAAGCGCACGGCAACTGCATGATGATCGACGCCGAGCACGGTGCCGGCCGCGGCAGCGACTGGTTCGCCGAGCGCGAAGCGCAGGCGCGCTTCGTGATCTACCTCGACAGCAACGGCGACGCACTGTGGCGCCAGCGCTGCCTGCGCCAGGCCGACGTGCTGCTGCTGCCCGCGCTGGCCGCGCAACCGGCGCGGCCATGGCCGGAGGCCGCGCCCGGCCATCCGTCACGCGCCCGCCATCGTCCGCGCCACCTGCTGTTGCTGCATGCGGGGCGGCAGGTGCAAGCCGGTGCCGCACGGCGCTGGCGTGCGCAGTTCAGCGGCGAG
>DATEKS010000125.1:0-6161 GCA_035277325.1 Rhodanobacter sp. | reverse complement strand
GCTGGACGATCCGTTCGCCTGATCGGTCCGCCTGCCTGAGCCGTGCAACGAAGAAGGCCCCGCATGCGGGGCCTTCTTCGTTGCACGGCTCAGGCAGGCGGACCGATCAGGCGAACGGATCGTCCAGCACGATGGTGTCGTCGCGGTCGGCACCGGTGGCGACGATCGCGAGCCTGCAGCCGGAGAGTTCCTCCACCGCGCGCAGGTAGGCGCGGGCGGCGGCGGGCAGCTTGTTCCAGTCGCGGATGCCGGCGGTGGATTCCTGCCAGCCCGGGAACTCCAGGTACACGGGCTTGCACTCGTCCCAGCCGTCCGCATCCAGCGGCGCCAGCTCGCGGCGCTTGCCGCGGTACTCGTAAGCGATGCAGACCTTGATCGTCTCCAGGCCGTCGAGCACGTCGAGCTTGGTGATCGCCAGGCCGTTGATGCCGTTGATCTGCACGGCGCGTTTCAGCGCCACCAGGTCGATCCAGCCGCAGCGGCGCGGACGGCCGGTGCTGGCGCCGAACTCGTTGCCGACCTTGCGCAGGCGCTCGCCCATCTCGTCGTGCAGCTCGGTCGGGAACGGACCGCCACCCACACGCGTGGCGTAGGCCTTGCAGATGCCCAGCACGTAGTCGATGTCGTGCGCGCCCACGCCGGTGCCGGCCAGCGCGCCGCCCACCGTGGTGTTGGACGAGGTGACGTAGGGATAGGTGCCGTGATCGATGTCGAGCAGCGCGCCCTGCGCGCCTTCGTACAGGATGTTGCCGCCGTCCTTGCGCACGTCGTGCAGGATGGTGGCCACGTCGTCCACCAGCGGCTTGATGTATTCGCCCCAGGCCAGCGCATCCTTCAGCACGGTGTCGTAATCCACCGGCTCGGCCTTCAGCCACTCGGTGAGGATGAAGTTGTGGTAGTCCACCGCGGTCTTCAGCAGCGCGGGCAGCTCATGCGGGTACATCAGGTCGGCCACGCGGATCGAGCGGCGCGCCACCTTGTCCTCGTAGGCCGGGCCGATGCCGCGGCCGGTGGTGCCGATCGCGCTCTTGCCGGCGGCCACTTCGCGCGCTTTGTCCACCGCGATGTGGTACGGCATGATCAGCGGCGTCGCCGGGCTGATCTTCACGCGCGAACGCACGTCCACGCCGTTCGCCTCCAGCTCGGCGACTTCCTTGATCAGCGCCTCGGGCGACAGCACCACGCCGTTGCCGATCAGGCATTGCGCGTCGTCGCGCAGGATGCCCGAGGGAATCAGGTGCAGCACGGTCTTCTTGCCCTTGATGACCAGCGTATGGCCCGCGTTGTGGCCGCCCTGGAAGCGTGCCACCGCGCTGACCCGTTCGGTCAGCAGGTCGACGATCTTGCCCTTGCCTTCGTCGCCCCACTGTGCGCCAAGGATTACGACTGACTTGCCCATGATGTTCTCGCTCAACGTTGAAGCGCCCCTTGGGGAGCGCGAAAAGATAACCGTGCCGGCGCCTAGCTGCCGTGAACCTTCCCAGTAACGCGTGCGCCGCGCAGCGTGGCCTTGCGGCGCGACGATCAATGCTTGGCCTGCTCCGGATTGCCGAAGTAGTGCAGGAATTCCGAATCCGGCCTGAGGATCAGCACGCCGTTGCCGTTCTCGAACGACTTCCTGTAGGCGGCCAGGCTGCGGTAGAACGCGAAGAACTCCGGATCCTGGCTGTAGGCCTGCGCGTAGATCGCCGCGGCCTGGGCATCGCCCTCGCCGCGCACCTTGGCGGCGTCACGCCCTGCGTCGGCGCGCAGCACCTGGCCCTGGCGGTCGGCATCGGCCTTGATCTTCTCCGCCACCTCCTGGCCGGTGAAGCGCAGCTCGTTGGCCAGTTGCAGGCGCTCGGCGCGCATGCGCTTGTAGACCGATTCGCTCACCTCGTCCGGCAGGTCGATGCGCTTGATGCGCACGTCGACCACGGCGATGCCGAGGTTCCTGCTCGCCGAGGCATCGGTCTGCTGGCGCACCCGCTCGGTGATGTCCTTGCGGCCGCCGGAGATCAGCTCCTGCAGCGTGCGCGCATTGAACTCGAAGCGCAGCGCGTCCTTGATGATCGGCGTGAGCCGCTGTTCCGCCTGCAGCTGGTCGCCGCCGGTGGCGCGGTAGTAGGCCGCGTTGTCGGCGATGCGCCACTTCACGTAGAAGTCGACGTTGACGCTCTTCTTCTCGGAGGTGAAGTAACGCTCCGGCTGGGCGTCCAGCGACAGGATGCGCTTGTCGAAATGCAGCACCTGCTGGACCACCGGCAGCTTGAAGTGCAGGCCGGGCGGATAGTCGGCGCGCACGATGCGGCCGAACTGCAGCAGCAGGGCGCTCTGCCCTTCGCCCACCACGAACGTGCTGTTCAGGCCGAGCAGGATCAGCAGCACCACGATGACGACGGCGACGATGCGCTTCATGGCTGCTTCTCCTTGTCCGCCGCCGCATCGCCGCTGGAGCTGGCCGACGCTGGCGCGGCCACCGCCGCGGCGCTGCCGCTGGCGTCAGTCGCGCCACGGGCGCGATGACCGGCCGGCAAGTTGATGATGTTGCGGCCACCCGAGCCGTCGATCACCTTGGGGTTGTCGGCCATCACCTGTTCCATCGTCTCCAGCCACAGCCGCTTGCGGGTCACCGCAGGCGCGGCCTTGTATTCCTTCAGCAGCAGGTTGAAGCGGGCCGTGTCGCCCTGCGCGCGGGCGATGCGTTCGGCCTTGTAGCCCTCGGCCTCGGCGGCGATGCGCGACGCGTCGCCGCGCGCCACCGGCACCACCTTGTTCGCATAGGCCAGCGCGTTGTTCTCGATGCTCTGCTTGTCCTCGCGCGCGTTGTTCACGTCGTCGAAGGCGTCCTTCACCTCGGCCGGCGGCGCCACGTTCTGGAAGCTCACCTCGGTGACGCGCAGGCCGCTGTTGTAGCCATCCAGCGTCCTCTGCAATGCCTGCTGCGCCTGGCTCACCAGGTTCGCGCCGGCAGCGGAAAGGATCTGGTCCATGTCGCTGCCGCCGACCACCGAGCGCACCGCGGCCTCGGCCGCCGCGCTCACGCTGCCGTCGGGATCGCTCACCGAGAACAGGTACTTGCGCGCGTCGTCCACCTGGTACTGCACGGTGAAGTCGATGGTGATGATGTTCTCGTCGCGGGTCAGCATGGACACGCGGTCGTTGACCGAGCGGATGCGCGTGGCCTCGACCTTGTCCACGGTCTCGACCGGGCTGGGCAGCTTGAGGTGGAAGCCGGGCGGCAACGTGCGCGAGTACTCGCCGAAGCGCAGCACCACGCCCACCTGGCGCGCGTCGATGATGGTGTAGCTGCTCATCAGCAGGCCCACCACGACCAGCACGATGATCGCGGTGAGGATGCCGCCGGGGCCACGGCCCAGCCGGCCGAAGTGGCTGCCGAGGTTCTTCAGCAGCTGGTCCGCCGAAAACCTGTTGCCGTTCGGACGCTGCCGGTTCCAGGGATCCTTCTGCCCGCCGCCGGGTTCATTCCAGGCCATGGTCAGTCTCTCCTTCGGGCCGCTGGGGAGGCCGGCTATGTGTGCCGGAGCGAGTCGGTTTGGGGGCAACGAGCATGTAGCGGAACCAGGCTGCCTGTCGGGGGTGGCGCCGAGGGTTTTTCGGTCGCGCAAACGATTGGAATTCTAGCAGAGCGAGGCAGGGTCCGGGGACGGTGCCGCCAGCAAGGCGCGCAGCAGCTCGGTTTCCGCCGCGCTTCCGCCGTTGAGCGGCGCGATCACGCTGCGCGGCGCGTCGATGCGCAGGCACCAGCCGTGCTCGTCCACCTGCTCGCCGGCGATCGCGCCCACCGCCTTGAGCCGCGCATGCAGCCGCCCCGCCGTCAGCGGCAATCGCAGCTCGGACTGCACCCGCTCGCCGCCCAGCAGTTCGCCCAGCGCCTGGCGCAGCAGCTCGATGCCGGCGCCGGTGGCGGCCGACAGCCACACTGCCTGCGGCCGGCCGTCGGCGTCGCGGTCGATGCGCGGAACCATCGCGGCAGCATGGTTGGAAACGGGCTCTTGGTGAGGAGTGCGGCCATGGATGGCCGCTTCTTGATCTTCGCCGGCAGGGATGCCGGCATCAGTACAGCCAACCAGATCTATCTTGTTGTAGACCCGCAGCTGCGGCACGTCGCCGGCACCGATTTCCTCCAGCACCTGGTCGACCACGCGGCGCAGCGGTTCGCGCTCCTCGTCGGCGGCGTCGCTGACGTGCAGCAGCAGGTCGGCGTCGCGCGCCTCGGCCAGGGTGCCGCGGAAGGCCGCGACTAGGTCGTGCGGCAGCTCGCGGATGAAGCCCACCGTGTCGGCGATCACCGCCGGGCCGCAGGCCAGATCGTCCAGCCGGCGCACGGTGGGATCGAGCGTGGCGAACAGCTGGTCGGCGGCATACACGCCGCCGGCGGTCAGCGTATTGAACAGGGTGGACTTGCCGGCGTTGGTGTAGCCCACCAGGGCCACCCGCGGCACCGTGTTGCGCAGGCGCGCGCGGCGCTGCTGGCCGCGCTGGGTCTGCACTCTTTCGAGACGCTTGGTGAGTTGCTTCACACGCTCGGCGAGCAGGCGGCGGTCGGTTTCCAGCTGGGTTTCGCCGGGGCCGCGGTTGCCGATGGCGCCGCCGCGCTGGGCGTCCAGATGGGTCCAGCCGCGCACCAGCCGGGTGGCGAGGTGCTTGAGCTGCGCCAGTTCCACTTCCAGCTTGCCTTCGTGCGAACGGGCGCGCTGGGCGAAGATGTCCAGGATCAGGCCGGCGCGGTCGACCACGCGCGCGCTGAGGTGCTTCTCGAGGTTGCGCTCCTGCACCGGGCTCAGCAGGTGGTCGACCAGCACCAGGTCGGCGTCCAGCGCGCGCACCATCTCGGCCACTTCGTCGGCCTTGCCGCTGCCGATGTAGAAACGCGGATTGGGCGCGTCGACGCGGGCCGTGACGCTGCCGAGGATCTCGGCGCCGGCGGACTTCACCAGCTCGGCGAACTCGGCGGCGCGGCGCTCGGCGTCGCCGCTGCCGCGGGCGTGCGGGAGCACGAGGACGGCGCGCTCGCCTTTCTTCTGACGATCAAACACGTTGGATGACGGCCTCTCGGAACCGGGACGATTCCGTCTTCATGTGGGCCGGCTGGCGATCAATCAAGCATCCGGCACGTCGGTGGCCGGCGCGGCATCGGCATGCGCGTCGTGGGCATCGTGGCCTTCGTGGCCATTGCCGATGCGCACGTTGCGGCTGGGCACCACGGTGGAGATGGCGTGCTTGTAGACCATCTGGCTCACCTGGTTGCGCAGCAGCACCACGAACTGGTCGAACGATTCGACCGTGCCCTGCAGCTTGATGCCGTTGACCAGGTAGATGGCCACCGGGACACGCTCACGGCGCAAGGCATTGAGGAAAGGATCCTGCAGCGATTGTCCCTTGGACATTTCTTGTTCTCCCCTGAGCGGCGAACCGGCCGGGGAAAAAACGCCTGCGGCGCCCCGGCCCAACTGCGGGGATGGTAACCGGGTTCAAGGACTTGAAGGAAGAGGTTTTTCGGGGAATTCGCGCACGAAACCGGAAGCTGCCCCGCGCCCGTCTCAGGCCGGTGTTCCGAGGAACAGCCGTACAGCCTCGGCCACCCGCGCCAGTGGCGGCGCAACCTCCGGATCGAACACCCGTGCGTCCAGCTCGGCGCGCAGCCAGGTGACCTGCCGCTTGGCCAGCTGCCGGGTGGCGAAGATCGCACGGTCACGGAAGCCGGTGGCGTCCGTCTGGCCATCCAGGTGTTCCCAGCCCTGCCGGTAGCCCACCGCACGGATCGCCGGCAGATCGGCGTGCAGGTCGCCGCGTGCACGCAGGGCTCGCAGCTCGTCGAGGAAGCCCGCCGCCAGCATGGCGTCGAAGCGTTCGGCAATGCGCGCATGCAGCAGCCGGCGATCGTGCGGCAGCAGAGCCAGCTTCAGCACGCGCCAGGGGAACGCCCCGCTGCGCCTAACGCACTGCAGCTCGGACAGAGGGCGCCCGGCGAGCTCGATCACCTCCAGCGCACGCTGCAGGCGCTGGGCATCGTTGGGGGCGATCCGCGCCGCGGCGGCGGGGTCGAGCCGCGCCAGCCGCGCATGCATGGCCGGCCAGCCGATGCGCACGGCCTCCCCGGCCAGCCGCGCGCGCAGTGCCGGATCGGCCTCGGGCAGCTCGGACAGGCCGCGCTGCAG